>JAAYIA010000059.1 GCA_012735145.1 Clostridiales bacterium
ATGGCGCCGGAAAGTGCTCTCAAGCTGATGAAAGACGGAGGGTTTGAGGAAGTCGATGTAGATGATGTCGAAGTTGATGATATTCTATTGGTTAAGACCGGAGCAAAGATTCCGGTTGATGGAGTAATTATCTCGGGAGAAGGGCATGTCAACGAAGCGAGTATAACGGGAGAGGCTGTTCCTGTCGGCAAGGAGATAGGGTCTAAGGTTTTCGCAGGATCGATATTAGAAAATGGAACTCTTCAAATATCGGCAGAGAAAGTCGGAGAAGATACGACATTTGGAAAGATTATTGAACTTGTTGAGGAAGCTCAGGATTCAAAATCGGAAGCGGAGAGATTCATAGATAAATTTTCCAAATACTACACACCGGTGGTTTTGTTGCTCTCTATAGTGGTATGGATAATATCGAGAGATTTGGAACTGGCGATAACCTTGCTTGTTCTTGGGTGTCCGGGTGCACTTGTAATTGGGGTTCCGGTTTCAAATGTAGCCTCTATAGGGAACGGAGCAAAGCACGGAATTCTTCTCAAGGGAAGCGAAACGATAAATGATTTCAGTAGAGTTGACACGATGGTTTTTGATAAGACAGGAACCCTTACTATTGGAAATCCCAAAGTTGTCGATATAAAAATATTCAGTGATGATGAGAAATGTATATATACATATCTTGCGAGCGTTGAGAAAGAATCAGAGCATCCATTGGCAAAAGCTGTGGTAGAATATATAGGTGAAATTCAGACATACGAAGTGTCCAAAACCGATGTAATAAAAGGCAGCGGGGTGATAGCAACCGTAAGAGATAAGACTGTGGCTGTAGGCAATCCATCATTGATGAAAAATCAAAATATTGTATTGAACAGCGCTGTTTCAGGAGAGATAGAAGAATATGAGAAGAGAGGTAATTCTATCGTTCTGACAGCAATTGGCGGTGAAGTTGTTTCCATAATGGGCATAAGGGATAAGATTAGAGAGGGAGTCAAAGAGGACCTCAAGAAGCTCAAAAAGCTTGGGGTGAGGAATCTCGTCGTTCTTTCCGGTGATAATCAAGGAACTGTCAATCTCGTAGCTGAGGAGCTTGGTCTTACTGAGGCATATGGTCACATGCTACCTGAAGGAAAAGCTGAATACATTAAAGATTTACAAGCGAAGGGTCATATAGTAGCATTTGTAGGAGATGGTGTGAACGACAGCCCTTCATTAGCACTTGCTCACATTGGTATTGCTATGGGTGGAGGAACAGATGTTGCCATCGAAACCTCTGATGTAGTATTGATGAACTCTGATTTTGGCAAACTACCACATGCACTGGGGCTGACAAAATCGACTTCTCGGAATATGAAGCAAAATATTCTGATTGCAATCGGAGTTGTTTTTATCCTGTTGCAAGCACTCTTATTTAGCGATTGGATGAATATGTCGATAGGAATGCTTGTTCACGAGGGAAGCATATTGGCGGTAATATTAAATGGTATGAGACTGCTTCGATACAAGCTTAGGTAATAATCGACAAGGAATACAAACAATAAAAGTATAAGCACTACAAAATATATAAATAAATCAACAGGACATATAATTTCAAGTAGAAAGACTGAAGGTAACAATATGAAAAAAGCAACTATTCAACTGGAAACCCTAATCTGTCCATCTTGTTCGGCAAAGATTGACGGTGCTGTTAAGGCTCTTGACGGAGTAGATAAAGATAGCGTGAATGTTTTGTTCAGCACAAGCAGAGTCAAGCTGAATTTCGATAGTGAGAAAGTAACGATAGAGAAAATCGAAGAAGCAATCAACAAGGTAGGTTTTGAGATAATAAAGACTAAGGTAAAATAAGTTATAGAATTATAATAAGAGGCGGTAATATGCAAAGTCAGAAAAAATGCATTACAATCGTTCCGATTTTTAACCATCTTGAAGAAGATCAGATGATGGAAATAATGGATGCTACGACTCAATCTTCCTATAAAAAAGGCTCTCTAATTTATAGGGATGGTGATGAAGTGGCATCTCTTTTCATAGTTAGAAAAGGTAAAATCCGCATATACAAGATCTCCGAGTCGGGCAAAGAACAACTTGTGAGGATTCTTCTCCCCGGAGACTATACGGGCGAACTGGCCGTATTCGGCAAGATGTATCAGACGTCTTATGCTGAAGCGATTAGCGACACAGAAATATGTATGATTACAAAAGAAAAACTACAAGACTTCCTTATAAAATATCCTACGATATCATTGAAGATTTTGGCTGAGTTTTCTAATCGCCTTAACGAGTCAGAGAAGCAGACTACAAGGTTTGCGACCGAAAAGGTAGAGACGAGAATAGCTTTCTTTCTTGCGGAACTAATCGAGGACCCGAATTTGTCTTTGGAAGTCGAATTACCAATGTCAAAAAAAGATGTAGCTTCGTATCTGGGAACAACACCCGAAACCTTGAGCAGGAAACTAGCCGACCTCGAGGAAAAAGGATTGATATTGCAGAAGACAAGCAAAAGAATAGAGATTATGGATATAGATGAGCTACTCTTGGTGTGATAATAAAGACTTGTGAGTTCTATGAATATGGGGTAAAAGCCTGAAGGAGGAGATATGCACAATCAACACGAAATAAAAACAAGACAACCTCTTCTTAACAAGCAAGGAGGGCTTTCGGAAAGAGGCTACACAAAAGGAATTCTAATGGACTACGACCGTTCTATGATCAAAGCGAATGCTTTGCGCATCAAAGAATGGGACTATTATTTGGTTACAACAAAGGATTTTGCTGTGGCTCTGACTATTGCGGATAATTCTTATATGGGTCTTGACAGTATATCGCTTATGGATTTTAGACTGCCATGGGATCATACAAATAGTCCTATGGCTCCTTTGACATTGGGAAATAAAAATCTCCCTTCAAGTTCGGCAAGGGGTAGCGTTAGCGTGGGAAATAAGAAATATTTCATCGGTTTTACTCATAACGGAGATCATAGAAGACTAAATTTTTTAATGAAGAATTTCTATGACGGTAAAGATATAGAGGGCGAGATAAGGTTGGAAAATCCGAATCAAGAATCGATTGTGATTGCAACCCCTTTCTCAGAAAAAGAAACCCACTTTTATTACAACCAGAAAATCAATTGTCTGAAAGCTTCGGGTACTGTTAGATATGGTGAAGAAAAATATGATTTCAACAGACCGGATGCATATGGTGTGCTAGACTGGGGAAGGGGAGTTTGGACATATAGCAACACTTGGTATTGGGGGAGCGCAAGCGGTGAAATCGACGGCGTTCCATTTGGATTTAATATCGGATATGGGTTTGGGGATACTTCGGCCGCTTCCGAAAATATGATTTTTTATAAAGGCAAGGGACATAAGATAGATCAAGTCAATTTTAATATTCCAACGAAGGATGGTAAAGAAGACTATATGTCTCCTTGGACATTTACTTCAAATGATGGCAGGTTTGAGATGGATTTTCGTCCGATTCTCGATCGAGCTTCTTGCACTGATGCCAAGATAATATGTTCTGATCAACATCAAGTATTTGGATATTTTTCGGGCAAAGCGGTCTTGGATGACGGGACCAAGATTAAAGTATCCGACTTTCTAGGCTTTGCAGAAAAAGTATTTAATAAGTGGTAGAAAAAATAAGGAGACAAAAATGATAGGAGCAATTATTGGGGATATTGTCGGTTCTCGTTTTGAATGGGATAACAGGAAAGCAAAAGACTTTGATTTGTTCACAAGCGAATGCTCTGTTACCGACGACAGTGTAATGAGTTTGGCTATTGCAAAAGCAATATTGATAAGTGAGGATGACTACAGTGATTTATCCCAAAACGCAATCACTTGTATGCAAGATGTTGGAAGACATTATCCGAATTGCGGGTATGGCGGACATTTTTACTATTGGATATTTTCCGAAGATCCTCAGCCATACAACAGTTACGGAAATGGATCTGCAATGAGAGTGAGTGCAGCCGGCTTTGCGGCAGAGAGTCTGGAAGAGGCAAAAGAAATTTCAAGGCTTGTTACGGAAGTATCCCATAATCATCCTGAAGGGCTGAAGGGTGCAGAGGCGATAGCAGTAGCGATATATATGGCTAAGACGGGAAGAGATATAGAGGAAATAAGGAAGTATATCGATAAGAATTATTATCCAATGGACTTCGTGCTTGATGAGATAAGAAAAGATTACGTTTTTGATGTGTCTTGTCAGGGGAGTACGCCTCAAGCTCTCAAGGCATTCTTCGAATCGACGGATTTTGAGGACGCAATAAGAAACGCAATTTCTATAGGCGGAGACAGCGACACTATTGCAGCAATGTGCGGAGGAGTTGCGGAAGCCTATTACGGAGTTCCGTCTGAAATAAGAGAAGAAGCACAAAGATTCCTCGACAAAAGGCTGATGGAAATACTGGTATCGTTTGAGAATAAATACCCTACTAATTCCCGTTGACCTGATAGGAATTATATGCTATTCTGTCAAATAAGGGGCAAAGAGTATACAATTTGCTCTAAACTTAGAAAAGAAGAAAGGGACATATATATGCCAATCCTTCAAGCAATGGCAACTACAAAATTATGTTGTATCTGTTGTTTGAATGCCGTTTGTATCAATACGGCTTGATTGTTGAGCATTATGTTACCTTAATCCAAAGAACAAATACACTACGGGTATCATAATGAATGGTACCCGTTTTTATTATGAAAGGAGAAAAATGGCAGATAGAAGTAACACAATAGTATGCGAGCCTTCGGATTTGATAGGTGGCACACCGCTCTTGAATGCAGCAAGATATGCAAGGGCTGCTGAGGCTGATAAAGCAAAGATTTTGGCAAAGCTTGAATGCTTTAATATGACAGGTTCGATAAAAGACAGAGTTGCTGTTGAAATGATCGAGGATGCGGAGAGAAGGAATATTATATCTCCTGGTGGTACTTTGATAGAAGCAACGAGTGGGAATACAGGAATAGGTATAGGAGCAGTTGCTGTATCCAAAGGCTATAAAGTTATTATTACTCTTCCAGAAACTATGAGTCAAGAGAGAAGAAAACTTCTTGAGGCTTATGGAGCAGAGCTTGTACTAACTGACGGGAGCAAAGGTATGCTGGGGGCTATAAGAAAGGCCGAGGAATTGAACGAAGAAATCGAGAATTCGATGATTCTAAGGCAGTTTGAGAACCCGGCAAATATAGAGGCTCATATAAAAACTACAGGTCCCGAAATCTGGAATCAAACGGATGGCAAGGTTGATATTCTTGTTGCGAGCGTTGGAACAGGTGGAACGATTACGGGGACAGGAAGATACCTCAAAGGAATGAATTCAGACATTAAGGTAGTTGCAGTGGAGCCGGCCAAAAGCCCTGTCCTTTCGGGTGGCAAAGCAGGACCGCATAACATTCAGGGGATAGGAGCTGGTTTCGTTCCGGATATTCTTGATACGAGTATATACGATGAAATAATACAGATAACCGACACAGATGCTTATGCAGAGGGCAATCGATTTGTTAAAACAGAGGGAGTTTTAGTAGGAATTTCATCAGGAGCGGCATTGAAGGCCGCGTCGATTCTGGCACAGAGAGAAGAAAATAAAGGAAAGAATATAGCTGTAATTTTACCTGATTCGGGAGACAGATACCTTTCGACACAGTTATTTGAAATTTGATAGGAGAAAAAGAGCATGAAAGATTCGATAATACGGGAAGGCCCTTATGGGCAGATGATACTCGCAGATACCGAGATAGGAGATATTATATCTGAACTTAGACATTTGACTTTCGCAGAATTCTTTGGGCATATCTCTGAGGATCCGGAAACGAGAATCGCGGCAATAACAGCAAAAATGGAGAAGTTGATAGACAATGCTCTCGTTGTTGGAACGAGTGACAATGGTAGATACGACGAAAAGACGGCAAGGGATCTTGCGAAGGAATTTGCAAGGCAAATTCCCGCTATCGAAGATATTCTCAAAACAGATGTCAAAGCTGCATATGATGGAGATTCGGCAGCAAAGAGCTATCAGGAAATAATCATCGCATACCCGGGACTTTTTGCGATATGTGTACACAGATTTGCTAATGTCCTTTACAAATTGGGAGTACCGATTTTGCCTAGAGTAATATCTGAGCATGCTCATTCCAAGACGGGTATAGATATTCACCCGGGAGCTACAATAGGGCGTAGCTTTTTCATCGATCATGGCACCGGAGTTGTAATTGGCGAGACGACGGAAATTGGTGATAATGTGCAGGTCTATCAGGGAGTGACGCTTGGAGCTCTTTCGCCGAGGCAAGGACAGAGACTGGCCGGCAAGAAGCGTCATCCGACTGTTGAAAGTGACGTCACTATATATGCGAATGCAACCGTGCTTGGAGGAGATACGGTAATTGGACAAGGTAGCGTAATTCCGGGGAACGCCACGATATATAAAACGTTAAAAGGAGAATGTAAGGTAGAAGGCTGCGGCTCACGAGATATTTGTAAAGTTCGATAATATTTAATTGATAAAACATCCCCTCCCCCAGCTTACTAAAGACTTTTTGGATTGCTATAATCTTATCAAAGATTAGTTATTATTTCCGAATTCGTTTGGTAAAAGAAGACAAGGGTAAGGGAAATGAAGAAACTTTATGTACTGATTCTTACTTTGATAATAGCGCTGTCTCTATGCGCCTGTGGGTCAAATAATGATGGAAATACGGGAGAAAAAAGAATTGTGACCGACGCACTTGGCCGTGAGGTTGAGATACCGACTGATGTGAAATCAATAGTTGCTTTGGGTAATGCACCTCGCATGGTTACATACCTCGGTCTTGCCGACAGAGTTGTCGGAGTTAGTGGAATGGATTCCAAAGATATAACACCGATAACGGCATATGCATATGTAACAAAAGACCAATGGAAAGATGTGCCTTTGGTCGGAACTGACAGTATGGGCAATACTGATTATTATCCGGAAGAAATTATCGCAGCTAAGCCGGATGTTATTATTTGTACTTATACAGAGGATATTGTCAAAGACATTGAGACAAAGACGGGAGTGCCTGTCATTGCAGTAGGAATGGGAAATCTCTTCCAGAAAGATTATGATGAATCTCTTATGATAATCGGAGAGGTTTGTGGAGTTGAGAAGAGGGCGAATGAAGTTGTAGATTACATTGATTCATGCCTTGCTGATTTGGGCAAAAGGACCGGAGATATTCCGGGTAATGAGAGGCCTACGGTTTTATCTGCGGCGGCAACATTTAAAGGCGCACACGGTATTGAAGGTGTACGCATAACAGATGCGGTTTTCGAAGCAATCAATGCAAACAATGTTGCTGGAAAAGAAAACGGTGGTCCTATGGGGGCTGCGGAGGTAAGCCGTGAGCAGATTTTAGCATGGAATCCTGACTATATATTCTGCGATTACGGTGGAGTGGTCTTAGTACAGCAGGACGAGAAAAAGGATAAGGCATTCTATTCTCAGCTTCAAGCGTATAATAACGGAAAAATTTATCAGCATCCAAGCTCGACAAATTATTACACTAATGTGGAAATTTCACTGGCGAACTGTTATTTCATAGGATCCATTCTATATCCTGAAGCATTCAAGGATGTGGATATTGAGAAGAAATCTAATGAGGTGTTCAAGTTTTTCCTTGGTGAAGACGATTTCATGGGCGAACTTAAGGCGTTTGGTGCTGACTATGGGAAGGTGAAATTTGATTGATAAGGTAGATATGAAGCAAAAAGGGAGAAGCGTATACAGTCAGAGGATGCACTTGAAGCGTATCGTTATCGTCATTGCATGTATACTTGTGCTGGCTGTGGGATTGTTCTCTGTTGCATCAGGCTCTATGGACTTAACTTTTAGAGAAGTTGTTCAGACTTTGTTCGGAAAGTCCACTGTACAGAATGAGCTTGTAGTTTTTGGAGTGAGATTGCCACGCATAGCTGCTTCCATTTTGGTGGGAGCAGCTCTTGCAGTTTGTGGAGCTGTTATGCAGTGTGTTTTACATAACCCACTGGCATCTGCATCCACACTAGGAGTTTCGCAAGGAGCGGGCTTCGGAGCGGCTCTTGGTATTGTCGTTTTTGGCGGTGGAGTGGTCAGTTCAGGTTCGGCTAATGTAGCAATTGAAATTAATAATCCTTATATTGTCACTTTTAGTGCATTCGTATTCGGATCACTATCTACCTTGGTAGTTCTGCTGCTGTTTAGATTCAAGAGAAACCTCGGATCAGGGGGGCTGATATTGGCAGGTGTTGCATTAAGTTCCCTTTTTACCGGGGGAAGCACTTTGCTACAATACTTTGCCGACGAAACACAGCTAGGAGCTGTGGTCTTTTGGACTTTCGGAAACCTGGGAAGCGCAAGCTGGACAGAAATTGCGATTATTGCAGTTGTCTTTATAGCGGCCTTCGTGTATTTTATGTTCAACCGCTGGAACTATACCGCAATGTGCTCAGGTACAGAAACAGCAAAAAGTTTAGGAGTTAACACAACTACGCTGATGCTTGTCAGTATGGTTATTGGGTCATTGACAGCAGCTGTCAGTGTTGCTTTTGTGGGGATTATAAATTTTATCGGATTGGTTGCTCCTCATATGATGAGGAAATTTGTGGGAGATGATTACCGTTTTCTTATTCCTGCTTCGGCCGTAGCGGGGGGACTTCTCTTGCTGACAGCTGATACATTTGGACGGTTGATTATAGCTCCTGTTATTTTGCCCGTTGGAGCAATAACCTCCTTCCTGGGAGCACCACTCTTTCTGTGGTTGCTTATGAGAGGAGATAAGATAAATGATTAGAGTAGAGGGTCTTTCATATTCCTATGGTTCGTCACCAAAGGTGCTAGATAACATATCTTGTCAACTGGAACAGGGGCACTGCATTGCCGTCCTTGGTAACAATGGTGCTGGAAAGAGTACATTATTAAAATGCCTTAATAGGGTTTTAGTTCCACAAGAAGGAGAGGTTTTGATTGATGGTGATGACACAAATATCATGCCTCGACGTGAAATGGCAAAAAAAATTGCATATGTTCCACAGAGGAGCATAGCCTCACATACAATGGTTTTTGATGCGGTTTTGTTGGGGAGAAAACCATATATAAATTGGGATGTTACGGAAGAAGACCGAAGAATTGTACAGAGAGTACTCAAGCAGCTCAATCTGAGCGAGTACTCAACAAGATATACGAGTGAACTGTCCGGAGGCGAATTGCAGAAAGTCGTTCTGGCACGAGCCTTGGCACAGGAATCAGACTATTTGCTTTTGGATGAGCCGACAAGCAATCTGGATCCTCACAATAAGCACAATATGCTTCGATTAATTCAAGATATTAGCATAGAACAAAATAAAACCGTGATTATTGTAATTCACGATCTAAATCTTGCTGTCAGATACTGCGACAGATTTCTCTTTCTCAAGGACTCAAATATATATCGATATGGAGGATGTGAGATTGTTACCACGCAGACTATAGAAGATGTTTACGGAATGAAGGTTGAGATTCTCGAACATAGAGAAAACAAAATAATCGTTCCTTGCTAAGAATTATTGCAACACAAGTTTACTAATAAACATAATACAAATATTATAGAGAATATAAAGGAGATTTATAATGTATAACAAAGCTCTCTGGGACAAGGCTGTGGCCTTTCATGGCCATGAATGCCCGGGTTTGACTATCGGATATCGAGCATCTCTGTATGCAATCGAACTGCTGAAACTTGATTTTTCAGAAGATGAGCAGGTGGTTTGTATTTCGGAAAACGATGCTTGTGGCGTCGATGCTATACAGGTCATTCTTGGATGCTCTGTAGGTAAGGGAAATCTTCTCTTCCATATGGCGGGAAAGCAAGCTTTCTCTTTTTACAATCGCAAGACGGGAAAGTCGGTACGTCTTGTTTTGAAAAGAAACGGCGATATGAGCCGCGAAGAGTCGTTCGAGTATTATCATAATTGTTCGAATGAGGAAATGTTTGAGGTAAAGGACACTACAATTGAGGTTCCGGAACGCGCGAAAATTTTCGAGTCATATGTATGTGACAGCTGTGGTGAAACAACAGGAGAAAATTGGATTAGACTGCGAGGTGATCAAAAACTTTGTACCGATTGCTGCAATATATATGATAGATTTCATGTTTAAATGTTGAAAATACAGAGTTTTATTGACTTAGATGTTTATGCTAAACTTTGCAATCAACTGGAATTCAAATATTTAGTGTTGTATAATACAAACTGTATGGGCACATATAGGAAGGATACAACTATATTATGATCATTTTTAACGATGTAACAAAATGCTTCGGTGATAATAGCGGACTTATTGATGCTTCCGTTCATATCAATAGAGGCGATTTTGTGTTTCTTGTTGGCCCAAGTGGCGCAGGTAAGACAACTTTCATAAGACTTATCCTCAAGGAGATAGAGGCCGATTCCGGACAAATCCTTCTTTCTGGCAAGGATATCACCAAACTTCATCGCAGAGAGATTCCTGAATTAAGACAAAAGATTGGAATGGTGTTCCAGGACTTTAGACTTCTCGAGAAGAAAACCGTTTATGAAAACGTAGCTTTTGCTATGGAGGTTATTCACAAGAAGAAGAAAGATATCCGAGAGAGGGTTCCTTATGTTCTCAAGCTGGTGGATATAGAGGGCAAAGCGGATAGGTATCCAAGCGAGTTATCAGCTGGTGAGCAGCAAAGAGTTGGTATTGCGAGAGCGATAGTCAATCAACCTAGAGTTTTGATATGCGATGAACCTACGGGAAACCTTGACCCTGTGACCGCAATGGATATTATGACGTTAATTGAACAGATTAACATCAGAGGAACTACGGTGCTTATGGTAACTCACGCCAAGGATATCGTAGATAGAATGAATAAGAGAGTCGTAGCTATTGACAAGGGCCATATTGTAAGAGACGCAGAAGGTAGCTATGGATTTAATCAAAAAGAATCTGAAGAGGGATTTTATGACCCGAATGTTGGTTTTAATGCAACAGTAAATATCGATGGATCTGCTATGGGCGGTAAGTTCGTAGAGGATAATTCAACGTTTGGTATCAAGCCTCAAGACTTCGAGAAGTCGGAGAAGAATAACAGGGATACAACAAGTATTGTAGATGCCTACCTAAACGGAGGGGAGGATTTCTGTGAGTAGAATTAGATATGATATCAAACAAGCATTTTTTCAGATGGGGCGTAACAAGGGAATGTATTTGACGTCTGTTCTTGCAATAACGGCTATGATGCTAATTCTCGGTCTATTTTTCGTTGCATTTGTTAACGTTGACTTGTTCGCAAAGACAATTAATCAGGACTACAATGTCGTACAAGTGTATCTCAAGGACGGGAATAAAGAGAATGTGAATACAGAAGCGGAACAGACTCTCAAATCTATGGATGGTGTTGAGTCTATTGAATTTGTTTCAAAAGAAAAGGCTTTGGACACTCTCAAAGAAAGATGGGGAGACAATGGATACCTCCTCGATAACTTACAAGATAATCCTTTGCCAAATTCATACCTTGTTTATGTAAGCGATAAGGATGCAGCAAGCAGTGTTGCTGAAGCCTCCAAGGATGTAATCGGTGTCGATGATGTTGTTTTTTATCAGGACACAATAGAGAAGCTTGCTCAGGTCACTCGCTTTATCGAACTTGGTTCTATCGTGGCTATGGCGTTTTTGATTATAGTTTCAATAATCATTGTTGCCAACACAATCAAATTGACAGTATTTAACCGAGAGAAAGAAATTGGCATAATGAAATATCTTGGGGCAACAGATTGGTTTGTAAGAGCTCCTTTCATATGGGGCGGTATAATAATAGGTATTATATCCGCCGGTATTTCTACCGGTCTGGTTTATCTTATATATAGCAAGGTGGTCGATATTGTAGGTGGTGATATTACCAGAATATTGTCGGTAACAGTTGTTCCTGCACAATATCTTATAACAAATTTGATGCTGATATTTGTCTGCCTCGGAGTAGGCATCGGTGTATGTGGAAGTATCATATCTATAAGGAAGTTCTTGTGCAAATAAAAAAGGTAGTGGAGGTATTTATGTTTAGAAAAAGAAAATTAAGAATTGCACTTATAATATCTTTGATAGCTACACTTTTTATAACAACGGTTGTGTCTTCTTATGGAGCAACAGCCGCAGAAAAACTTAAAGAAGCAAACGAAGCAAAAAAGAAAAAAGAGGCTGCCGAAGAAAGTATGGAGGAAATGGAGCAAAGATATAATGAGCTCGATATCGAAATCCAAAATACCAAAACGGAGATTGATGAAACTAAGAAAGATATTGTCAAAAAAGAAAAACAGATTGAGAAACAGGAGAAGGCTCTTAACCAAAGACTGACAGCAATGTATAAGACAGGAACGGTTGGGTTTGTTGATGTCATCCTCAGTTCACAAAGTATTCAAGACCTTATTTCCAATCTCGGAATGGTACAGAAGGTCTTGGGAAATGATCAAGATATTCTTAGAAATCTCCAGAAGGACCTCAAAGAACTAGCAAAGCTCAAGAAGGATCTTGAAGTCAAGGAACAAAATCTAAGCGATAGACAAGAAGAAGTAGAGGAGCTAAGAGAAAGCTACAGGAAAGCTGTCAAGAAGTATGAGGCGAAGGAAGAGCAGTTAAGAGCAGAAGCTGAACAGCTTGCAGCCCAGGCATCGGGCAGTTCCGGAGCTGGAACCGGGCAATATACTCCTACAGATTTTGGTACATATATGTGGCCTACGCCGAGCAACTGGTTCTATACGTCCTATTTTGGATGGAGAGTGCACCCGATACTCGGATACAGGAAATATCACAATGGGTATGATATAGTTCTTACAAGCGGAACTTTTGGAGCACCTTTATATGCGGTCGGCAACGGATATGTTTCAATGGCCTCTTATTATGGCGGATACGGAAACTGCGTAATGATAAATATTGGTAA
>JAAYIA010000060.1 GCA_012735145.1 Clostridiales bacterium
AGAGCAAGGGGCATCATGGTAATAGCACCGCTCGGGCAAGATTCTGCACAGACTCCGCAACCTATGCAAGTATCCACATCAATGATACTGTTCTCTGTGTCGGTCGCACCGGTAGGACAAACATACAGACATAGACAATCCTTTGTGCAAAGTCTTAAATTACGTACTGCAAAACTCTTCATTATATAATCCTCCTTTCTTGTTTCTCAAACTTCCAGTCAGGAACTTTGCATACCGGACAGATTGCAGGTGGCTCATCGCCTATGTACACAAAACCGCAGGCTGTGCAAACCCAGATTTCTGTTTGGAGTAATAGATCTTCACCTTCGGATTTATACCTTTCAAGTAAATTGATTAGCATATTGGTTACTTTCTCACCCCAAACTTTAACACGCAGGGCACCACGATCGGCATCTGCTGTCGCAATGTTTGTAAGATCATTATAACTCTTATCGGAGTCTTGTCTGAGAGCAGATTCGATATCAGCAATACTTGCATTGCCATTTCCCTTGGTTGCATTGTAGAACCATTCGCTCAAAGCTAGAAATTCTTCTTGGGCTTCAGGAATATATTGCTTCTCTGCACCACGTGCGAGATTTGAGAATAGGGCCGATAATTGCCCTACCGACAAGTTGAAGACATCTTCGTCAAATGAAACGGAATCAGAAACTTCTTCTTTTACTTTTTCTTCTTGAGGTGCGAACTGACTCTTTGTTGCACCGCAAAGCGGACATTTCCAGCTCTCGGGGAGCTCGACGAAAGGAATCGATTGCTTTTCATCGTCGTATATGTATCCGCAAATTTTGCATATGTATTTCAATGTATACCTCCTTCTCTCCTGTTTACAAATATATTGCTATGATATCATTTTTTTGATATTGATTCCACAAGACTGATGCCACAGATTAAAGCTACAAGAGGGTGAAAGACTGAGAATATAGGGGGTTGAATATAGACGGGAACTTTTGGGTATACACAAATGAACTTACCTATAATATAATGCTAAGATAGTCTAGGAGTTAAACACAGGAGTGAAAATGTTTAGAGAAGAATATGCGAAGCTCGCAAACTCAGGCCTTGCCAAGATAAATTTGTTACACAAAAATCCTCTGGGATACTTGATGATGTCTATGCTTGCAGGTGCCTATATGTCTTTTGGGGTATTCCTTGTCTTTACAGCAGGCGGATTACTTAACGGCAGTCCTGCTGCAAAGCTGGTAATGGGTGCAAGTTTTGCTGTTGCGCTAAGCCTTGTTGTGATGGCGGGCGGAGAACTGTTTACGGGAAACAATTTATGTACGGCTGCCGGCATTGCTAAGAAACAAATAAGTTTTGCCGATGCCACTAGATTATCTCTGGCTTGCTGGCTGGGTAATTTGGCCGGATCGGTTTTGTTCTCCTGGCTTTTCAGCCTTACGGGACTTTATTCTGGAGGAACATTGACAGCTGTAACGGACTCGGCGGCTATGAAGATGACGGCAGGCTTCGTGCCTCTCCTTAGCAGAGGAATCTTATGCAATATTCTCGTATGCCTTGCAGTTTGGTGTGCGACAAAGCTTAATTCGGAAGCCGGCAAGCTGATGATGGTGTTTTGGTGTATTTTTGCCTTCTTTGCAACCGGCTTTGAGCATAGTATAGCGAATATGACGACACTCACTCTTGCACTAATCGACAGTGCGGGAAATGAAGCGATAAGTTTGGGTGGATATTTTTATAATCTGTTTGTTGTAACTCTTGGCAATATGATAGGCGGCTGCATATTTGTAGCAGTTCCATATTATGTGGTTTCAAGAGAGAAGGATGAATAATATATGTATGATGAAGTAAGAAGATGCGTAATAATCGGTGGGGCAGATATAGGAAATTATGAGTTTATCAAAAATAAGCTTTGTCCTGATGATTATTTTATATATTGTGACAGCGGACTTAAGCATCGAGATAATCTGGGCATAGAACCGGATCTTGTAATCGGTGACTTTGATTCGTATGAAGAGCCAAGCGGAGATTTTGAAGTTATTGTACTTCCGATTGCTAAGGACGATACCGATACGGTATTTGCAGCAAAGGAAGCGATGGCGAGAGGTTTTGAAAACTTTTTGCTTATTGGAGTTATCGGAGGCCGAATCGATCATACAATGGGCAATATTGCTATACTCCTAATGCTGGACACAGCGAAAAAGAAAGCAGAGATAATTGATGACTACTCGGAGCTTGAAATAGTATCGAATGGCAAAGCGTATGTGGATGAGAGCTATCCGTTCTTCTCTTTACTTAGTGTAACAGGCTATGCGAAAGGCGTAACGGTCAGAAATGCTAAGTTTGCGCTCGATAATGCAGAGATTTCATGTGATTATCAGTATGGTGTCAGCAATGAGGTAATGCCTGGCAAAATAGCCGAGATTGAGGTTAAAGAAGGAAGATTGCTCTTGGTCAAAGACAGGGCTTAACACCATAAAGCGAGATTTAAACGCTATTACTGATACGATAGAGTTCTAATCTTGAACTCTATATACGATGTGATAGAGTAGATGAGAGTAATTGTGAAGATAGTGTTTTTCTTGATAAAGCTATTCCGATAATTTAGAATTGATTTCAGTTATTGCATAACAGAAAAATGGGGGTCGCAGATGAAAGCAGATGTGCAAATCGCTCAAGAAGCAGTAATGCTTCCAATTATAGAAGTAGCAAAGAAACTTGATATAACAGAGGATGAAACCGAGCTTTATGGTAAATATAAAGCGAAGATCGATCCGGCAATTCTTGAAAGATTGAAGGATAAGCCTGACGGAAAGCTCGTTCTGGTAACGGCTATAAATCCTACTCCTGCAGGAGAAGGCAAGACGACTACGAATGTTGGACTGTCTATGGCTCTTGCAAAGCTCGGCAAGAAAACAATAACGACCTTGCGTGAACCCTCACTCGGTCCATGCTTTGGCATCAAGGGCGGAGCTTGTGGTGGAGGATATTCGCAGGTAGTTCCTATGGACGATATTAACTTACACTTTACCGGAGATTTTCATGCCATAACTTCTGCACATAATCTGCTTGCTGCTATGGTTGATAACCATATTCACCATGGCAACGCCCTTAATATAGTAACGAAGAGAGTTGTCTGGAAGAGAGCTCTCGACATGAATGATAGAGCATTAAGAAATATTGTGGTCGGTCTTGGAGGCAAAGGAGATGGAGTAACAAGAGAATGTGGATTCGACATCACCGTTGCATCGGAGATAATGGCCATTTTGTGCCTGGCTACGGACCTGGAAGACCTCAAATCAAGACTTTCGAGAATGGTAGTTGCATACAATGTCGATGGAAAGCCGGTTACAGCAAAGGATATTGAGGCTACAGGGGCAATGGCACTTCTTCTTAAGGATGCCATAAAGCCGAACCTTGTACAGACTCTCGAAAACACCCCGGCAATTATACATGGAGGCCCTTTTGCTAACATAGCTCACGGATGCAATTCTGTTATGGCTACTCAGACAGCACTCAAGCTTGGAGATTATGTTATTACAGAAGCAGGCTTTGGAGCAGACCTTGGAGCTGAGAAATTCTTCGATATTAAATGCAGATATGCCGGCTTGAAGCCGGACGCAGTGGTTCTTGTGGCAACTGTCAGAGCGTTAAAGTTCAATGGGGGAGTGCCAAAGCAAGAACTGTCAGAAGAGAATGTAGAGGCTTTGCGTAAAGGATCTGCAAACCTCCTGCGTCATATAGATAATATTAAGAAGTATGGATTGCCACTTACGGTTGCAATCAATAAATTTCCTACCGATACAGAAGAAGAACTTTCAGTTCTTAGAGAATTGTGCAAGGAAAAAGGCGTCTCGGTAGTCCTATCCGATGTATTTGCACAAGGCAGTGCGGGAGGAATCGAGCTTGCAAAGAAGGTAATTGAAATTTGCGAGAACGAAACATCGAACTTCAAGCCCCTCTATGAGCTCAATCTTCCTATCGAGGATAAGATAAATACGGTGGCTCGAGAGATATATGGTGCCGACGGAGTCGAGCTTACAAAGGGTGCTAAGAAAAACATCAAGGATTTAACAGAGCTTGGATATGATAAGCTTCCTATCTGTGTGGCAAAGACGCAATACTCCTTCTCGGATGAGCCGACTCTACTGGGAGCACCTACCGATTACAATATCACCGTTCGTGAGGTCAAAGCATCTGCAGGCGCAGGATTCTTGGTAGTCCTTACCGGCGATATAATGACGATGCCCGGACTTCCTAAAGTTCCCGCCGCAAACGGTATGGATATATTCGAAGACGGAACAATAATAGGACTTTCTTAGAAAAACTTTACACTACTATTCGATATCGCAAAATATCGAATAGTAGTGTATAATTAACAAGTTATTAGGGGCATTAGCGCAGCTGGGAGCGCGTCTGACTGGCAGTCAGGAGGTCAGGGGTTCGAGCCCCCTATGCTCCACCAACAATTAAAAGCCTTGTAACCACAGGAGTTCAGAGGTTCAAGGCTTTTTCTGTGCCTTAAGAGTAGAGGTCTTTAATTATACGATTGAGAAGTATTTGCTACTCTTCTTGCTTGATATCAAAAATTAAATTGTGCATAATAGAAATTAATAATGTTTAATCAATGTAGAAGACTTTTTGCTATGGTTTAAAAAGTTTAAGGGGTGCAAAAATATGAAGAAAGTTTATCAAAAACACAAATCATTTGTCAGTATATTCATTGCAATAATGATGATTTTTCAGCTAATACTACCTGTTTTAACAAGTAGTGTTTATGCAGAAGAAAATACTGAGAATTCTACAGAAAGTGTGGTTGCAGATGAGTTGCAAACAAAATCCGCCTCATCTAAGGGTATCAAGCCACTTGCAGGTGAAGGCTCTGACCTGGGAAGTGGGATCTTCAACGATGTCAAAGTAGAGTATCCTGACGGTACTAAGCTAGAAAGTGGTTCAGTAACCGAAGTGGAAATTACTGATGGCTTGCAGCTAAAGGTCACCTTTGGTTGGGAAATAGGTGATGAGGTTGATTTAAAAGAGGGCGACTGGGCTGAGTTTCAATTACCTGTAAACCTGTCTCGTGTTGGTGTTTCTACATCAGGAGAATTGCAGGACAGCGAGGGCAAAGTCGTTGGAACTTATGAACTCACTTCTGATGGTAAGCTCAGAGTAGTATTTAATGGTGAACTTGAAAATTTAGAAAACCGTAAAGGAGAAGTCGGATTTCTGTTGAAGTTCGATGTAAAGGACTTTAAAGACGATGCTATTCAAAAAATTGAGTTTGGTGAATCAATCAACAAGAAGTTTTCTTTCAAAGCAAAACCTACCGGAGAAGTCCATGATATTCATAAAAGAGGTGAGGCAGATGCAAAGATTAATCCAAGCTATATAGAGTGGACAGTCGATGTTAATACAAAATTAGAATCACTAACCAATGGAAGTGTCGAAGATGTTATTCCTGCCGGATTAGTTTTGGATGAATCTTCTATTCAAATTTACGAGTTGACAGTTGGATCAGAAGGCAAATTGACACAAGGAATTCAAGTTACCAAATCTCTTTCGACGGATGGGGGAGTTTTAAAAGTTGATTTTGGTGAAACTGATAAGGCCTACCGAATTATATATAAGACAAAGATTGAAGGGGATATAGAGGAATCTTATACTAACAAAGCTATTCTATACGATAATGGCACTAAAAAAGCTGAAGACGAGATTACGGTTGATGGCCTTTCCAAAGGAAGCTTGATTGAAAAAGTAGGAGAGGTAAATTCTGGTAATCCGGACCAAATTACCTGGACAATTTATGTAAATAAAGCAGAAGAAAATCTTAACAATGTACAAATATTGGACACCATACCTGACGGATTGAATGTGGAAAGAATAGACTACTGGAAATCAGATGCCAAGGGAAATTATGGAGAGTGGGTAGGGACTTCTACGGAGTTTCCACTTGACCTTGGTGACATCACCGGCGCTTATATAATCAGAGTAAAAACTAATATCGACTATAGTTACTTCGAAAATTACACGAAAGATTATGAATTCATAAATACAGTAAAATTAGAAGTTAACGGAGAAATTATAGATGAAAGTAGTGCAAAGGTTCCTATTGACAGAGGAACACTTTTAGAGAAATCCGGTGAAGAAACAACGAGCTATGGTGATTCAAAAATTACCTGGACGCTTAAAGTTAACAAAGCAAAACAAACTATTGCCAATGCAATCATTACAGATACTGTTGGCGACGGATTAGAGTTAATTGACGATAGCATTACTGTGTACAATGAGACTACAAAAACAGAATTAACTACATCTGACTATACTTTTGTTAAAAACGCAGATGGCACATTTACGATAAGCCTGGGTGATATTAAGGATGAATTTACCATCAAGTATGATACTAAAATCATTGCCCCATTAGAAGATGGTCAAGAAGGATATTCAAACAAAGGAAAATTATCCGGAGGTAATGGATTAGGCGGTGTAGGTACTGGAGATCTTGAAAAAGAAGTAATCGTAAAACCAACGGTTAAAAATATCTATAGCAAACAAGCAGCGACCGGTAATGAAAAAGTTGATGGTGTAACTTATGATGGTCTAAATTACGCAGACAAAACCATGAGCTGGAAAGTCGTGGTGGACGCACTTAAAGAACAAATCACCGAGCTGAAGATTGAAGATTCTTTTGATCCGGCTAAAACCATGAAGCTCATTCCGGAAACATTAAAAATTGTAGTCAATGACGATACAGTACCGTTGCAAGAGGGCGTGGACTATACTCTGACGGATAATGGAGTAGACGGATTTGCAATTGAGTTTATTGGAGATCATCAGCCACTGAAAAGAGCTCAGTACAAAATTTATTACAAGACTGATTTTGATGCAGATAACGTAACAGAAGCCGGTGGCAAGATTAACGATAAGCAAGTGTATACTAACAAAGTTGATTTTAAAGGAACAACAAAAGATAGTTTTGGTAAGGAACACAATTTAGATGAGACACGCGAAGGCCAGTACAGAGTATCTGATGTGTACTTTAATGAAGGCAAAAAAGAAGGAGATATTAACAGAGAGAACAGAACTATTACATGGTCAATCCGAGCTAATTTTCAAGGGCGTAATTTAAAAGGAGCTCCGTTTGTAATTACCGATAAATTAACTCAAGGGAATCAAACGGTAATAAAAGACTCAGTAAAAGTCAACAAATTAACCCTTAATAAAAAGAGCGGGGACAGTATCGGTGAAGAGATCAATCCTAGTGAATATGAAATAGCCTATGATGATGATGAAAAAGGCTTTAAGATAACATTCGCAGATGGAGTGGATGGGCCGATATTTGTAACCTACCAGTCTCAAATCAACGGGATATCCGAGAAATGGTACAAAAATGAAGCCGTAATAACGGATAAAAATTCTCCTGATAAAAAATATGACGCTACCGTTGAATATAAAGACCATGATAAGTTTGTCGATAAACAAGCTTTGAATGCAGATGGCAACAAGGTTTATACAGATGATGCGCTTGAATGGGAAGTAAAGTTAAACGAGAGCTTGTCTACTATACAAAATGCAGTGTTTAATGATGAAATCAGTGATGGTTTAGTTTTACTGAAAGATAGCATTAAATTGTATGTTGAAGACAAAGATGGAAAAGAAACAGAAAGCTCGTTACAGGAGGGAAATGTTAGTGTTGTTAAAAATGCAGATGGAACTACAAGCTTAACCATCAATATAAGCGACAACTTAGGAGACGCTGTAACAGGAAGATTGCGCATCACCTATACTACAGTTGTCGTTGGAAATGGAGTTAAGGTCAGCAATAAGGCTTCCTTAATCGGTGACGGCGATCAACTGGGAAATTCCAGTACAAAAGAATTTGATGCCAAACAGTCTTCTTGGGGAACCGGGACCGGTAATTTACGCAAAGGCGAGATTATTGTTACAAAGGTAGATAAAGATAATCAAACACCCCTCGAAGGAGTCAAATTCCAACTTTACTATGAGCTGGAAGGTGAAAAAAGACTCATTGGTGATGAAAGAACAACCGATGCCGATGGTAAAATTACTTATGGAGAATTACCTTTTAGACAGTACTATCTGGAAGAAGTCGAGCCTTTGGAAGGATATAAGAAAATAGAACCTATCAAAGTTGATTTAAATAAAACAAACAGGTTAGAGACTGTGCGTGTTGAAAATGAAAGGATTCCTGAAAAGAATTACGCCATAGGAGACTACACCTGGGTTGATACCAATAAAGATGGTATTCAGGATAGTGATGAACCGATTTTGGAAGGAGTTATCGTAGAACTCTACGATAAGGATGGCAATAAGCTTGCCGAAACCACAACTGATGGTAATGGTAAATATATATTTGATGAGCTTGATGCCGGCGAGTATAAGGTTAAGTTTACCCTGACAGAAGATCAAGCAAAGATCTACGAATTTACCAAGCAAA
>JAAYIA010000061.1 GCA_012735145.1 Clostridiales bacterium
GGAAATGTTGATGTTAAACAGAAAGAGCGTATAGAAGGAACCTCCGGATATAACATGAAAAAGCTTCTTTCAACATGGGCAAACGGATTAACGACATTTTCAATCAAACCATTAAGAATAGCCACTGTTTGTGGAATCTTTATGGCCATGATTGGATTTTTAATTATCATTGGTCTTGTCATTTTGAAGCTAACTCGAAACAACATCGCACTTGGCTGGACATCTATGATAGCAACGACAATACTTATAGGTGGAATGATAATGATGATGCTCGGTGTAATAGGTGAGTATGTAGGAAGAATTTATCTGACCTTAAACGAAAATCCACAATATGTTATACGGACTATAATAGATAATACAGGCAAGGAAGATGAAGGGAAATAAAATGGAAAAGCTGCTGATACTGGGAGCAAGCCAATTTCAGCTCCCTTTAATTATAAAAGCACAGGAGACGGGAGCATATGTTATAGTTATCGCTCCTCATGCAAACTATCCGGGGATCAAGGTGGCAGATAAAGTATACTTTCACGATGCCAAAGATGAAGAATACGTCCTTGAAGTTGCAAGAAAAGAGAATGTAGATGGAGTTATTTCAGACCAAGGAGAGATTTTCGTAAGACCGATAGCATATGCTGCAGAGAAAATGGGTCTTCCGGGCAATGGGTATGAAACAGCACTTCTTTATACAAATAAATATAGAATGAGAGAGAAATCTCGGGAGCTGGGTTTGCCTACAATCGATAGCAAAAAAGTGAAGACGCTAGACGAAGCTATAAATGCATTCAGAGAGTTTGGTGGAGTAGCTATTATAAAGCCTGTTGATAGTAGTAACAGTCGTGGAATTTTCAAAATATATGATGAAAACGAGCTTAAAAAAAACTTTGAAGAGGCTATGAAATGCTCAATGAGCGGGGAATTAATAGTTGAAGAATTCATTGATGGACCACAGTTTGAGGTCGATTCAATTGCGGTAGGCGGACACGTTGAACCTATGATGTATGCAGACCTTGAGGAGTTCAACATTCCTAATGTTTTCGCTTCAAAAATGAGACTATATCCTTCAATAGCTGATAAGAAGATAATTGATAAGCTGCTTAAGTATAATCAGCAGGTTAGTGAAGGCTTCGGAATGGTTCAGGGGGTTTCACACAATGAGTATATATTGGACAATAAGACCGGCGAGATATACCTTATAGAAGCTGCGCTGAGAGGCGGAGGAACCTATATTGCATCGTATATCGCAGAGATGCAGACGGGCATAGACACAGCCGAGTTCCTTGTAAACATGGCTCTTGGAAGAATCGAGAATGTTCCTAAGTTCGAGATGAATCAGTGTCATTGTGGATATGTTTGTTGTTACCTACCGCATGGAGAAATTGTTTCTATGGATGGGGCTGAAGCGACGGAAGCTTTGGACTATGTAGTCAAGACTAAACTAGATCTGTTTAAAGTGGGGGACAAGACAAAATCGATTACCGATAAGGGTCAGCGAATTGCGATTGTTCTTCGTGGAAATAGCAGAGAGGAAATGCTTGAGCATATTGAAGAGATAAAGAAGAAACTCCAAATACGAGTCAAAACAGACGAAGGTGATATAAAGGGACCAATCTGGGATTAAAGAATTTACATACTATAAAGACATATATGACAATAAGAGATAAGGAGAGTCATAATGGATAAACTGTTGATACTTGGTGCTGGATCTTTTCAACTACCCTTGATTCGCAAAGCTGTTGAAATGGGAGTATATGTTATAGTGATTACTCCAGATGGAGATTACCCGGGAATAAAGGTTGCAGATAAAGTATATTTTCATGATGCTAAAGACGAAGAATATGCTCTCGAGATAGCAAAAAATGAAAACATAGACGGAATAATCTCAGATCAAGGAGAAATTTTCGTAAGACCGATAGCATATGTTGCGGAGAAAATGGGGCTTCCTGGTAATGGATATGAAACGGCACTGATTTATACAAATAAATATAGGATGAGAAAAAAATCCCGTGAATTGGGGCTGCCCACAATAGAAAGTATTAAGGTAAAAACTTTAGAGGATGCCCTGCAAGCATTCCA
>JAAYIA010000062.1 GCA_012735145.1 Clostridiales bacterium
ATTGTTAACATTGCTTCCGAGAATGAAATAGTAGTTATAGAAGAAAAAGATATAAACAAATAAAAAGAATAGAAAAGAAAGGGCATCTTATTAACTAATTTATAGTTTAAGAGGTTCTTTTTCTATTGTCTTTTTTCTTTAATATAGTTAATCCATCTTAAAATCTTCTTTTTATGCACCAATTATTATATAATCTACTATGTATAATTACGAAGTTAGACATTGCAAAATCTAACCACAGAAAGAAGCAGTATATTATGGAAAAGAATTTTATCAAGGTAGACAAATGGGGAACTTGTGTTTGGGGAATTGACGATAGAGGAACTCTCTATATTAATGAGGGTGTTGCTACAAGTATTTCGTCGGAAGATGAGGTTCCGTGGGCGAAATTCAAAAATCTGATAACAGAAGTTGTGATGGTTGGAAAGGCTGTGGTCCCAGAAGGCGCTTCTCTAGCATGCTTGTTTAAGGAGTTTAATAAACTCGAGACAGCTAACCTGTCAGGACTTATAACTGACGGTGTGACGGACATGCATTCCATGTTTGAGAATTGCAGAAGACTCAAGGAACTGGATATTTCCGAGATGAACACTCTTAGCTGTATAAATATGGAGAATATGTTTTCAAAATGCAGTCAGC
Source organism: Clostridiales bacterium (assembly GCA_012735145.1). Taxonomy (GTDB): domain Bacteria; phylum Bacillota; class Clostridia; order Peptostreptococcales; family Anaerovoracaceae; genus Crickella. The sequence continues at coordinate 640 of JAAYIA010000062.1, forward strand.
TTACGCATATTATTCTAGGTGAAGGGTTTAGCACAACAGGAGATGGCAGTACCGATTGCGGCAAATTGGCAATCAAAAATATAGGGAAATACAGACATGCAAGAGTAATTGCCGCAGGTGGTGGCAATATTACTTATTTAGAGAACGATGGAAAGCCGGGAATAGTAGAGAAAAAATCCATTGCCGGGTTTAGATATATAATAGAAAATATCATGTTTGGTATGCCAAGTGCCGATCACAAATTTTTAGGCTGGAATACTGAAGAAGATGGTACCGGAGAAATGTATCAACCGGGCCAGGAGATCAATGAGATTGAGGATGATATGAAGCTCTATGCTATCTGGGCGAATATTCCTCAAATTTCTGAGATAAGGCCACTCGAGGAGATAATGTTTGGAGATTCAATCCCTTTCGTTCTCCCGGAGATATCTTCAGACAATGATCCTAACGTTTCGGGATACCTGGAGATAAGCCCTACGGGTGAAGAAGGAACATGGGAGACAATAGATCATAGAGCAGTTTTGCCTGTCTCGTGCGATGGATATTTGTTAAGGTTATGTGCATCAAATATTGCAGGTAAGGCTTATTCCAATGCTGTAATGCTTCGCATTAAGCGAGCAAACATTGATATGTCTGGTGTAAGATGGGTAGAGGCCAAAAACATGACCTATGATGGAGAACCTAAGAAGGTATGGCTTGAGGGTTTGCCTAAGGGTGTAGACCCTATATATTCGGGTAACGAGGCTAAATTGGCAGGACGCTATACAGCTTCTGTTAAACTACAATACGATGAAAATAATTTCAATGAGCCAATACTAATAAGAGAATACGAGTGGGAAATAAAGAAAAAACCTTTCGATATGTCGAATGTACGCTGGGATTATAAAGAATCTTTTACATATGATGGGACTGTAAAAAGTGTTGAATTAGAAGGCGTTCCGGAAGAAATAAAAATAGAATATAAGGATAATTCAGCTGTTGATACCGGAATTTATTCTGCAAGTGCAACTTTTAAATATGACAATATAAACTATGAGAAGCCGGCTGAAGTAATGCCTTGTACTTGGGAAATCTCAAAGGCAAGGATTAAAACAGCCGATCTTAATTGGACAAGATATGAAGATTTCGTATACGACGGACAGAGTAAAAAGGTTGAAATAAGCAATCTGCCGAAAGATGCGACTATTGAATATAGTGGTGAGGCCGAAATCCTCGCAGGAAAATATTTAGCAAGGGGAATACTTAGCGGCAACTATTATGCGGATGGACCTGTTGAATATGAATGGGAGATAAGAAAGGCAAGATACGATATGTCCGAGGTGGAATGGACATACGATGGAAATTTTGAATTTAATCGTGAAACATATACAGTTTCTCTTGTGAATATTCCCGAAGGCGTAAGAGTAAGATATCAGAACAATGTAGGTCTTAAAGCAGGCGATTATTATGCCATAGCGACGTTCACAAACCTAGATACACACAATTATGAGACTCCTGAGGATATAACTCTGCATTGGGCTATAAGCAAAAAGGTTGTTGATATGTCTAAAGTTCGCTGGAATTACACAGAACCGTTTACATATGATGGAACTGCAAAATCTGTAGAGCTTATAGACTTGCCTCAGGGAGTTTATGCAACATATAACGAGAATACAGCTGCGAATGCAGGTATCTATATTGCACATGCAAATCTGAAATACGATAACGAGAATCTTGAAGTGCAACATCTTTCTGACTGCCAATGGAAGATAAATAAGGCAAAGATAGATGTATCAGGAGTTCGCTGGGATTATGATAATGCATTTATATATGATGGACAGGAGCATAAGGTTCTTTTATCAGGACTTCCAGAAGGACTGAATGCAGAATATAAAGATAATCTGAAAGTAGAATCAGGCAAATACGTTGCGACAGTGAGCTTGACACCGAGCGACATTGCGAATTACGAGATACCCGAGGTTAGCGGATGTACTTGGTCGATTAACAAGGCAAGGCTCGATAAGGGCGTGATTGAATGGTCAGATTCCTCTGATTTTGTGTATGATGGCAGTAATAAGGAAGTAAAAATCATCAGCGGCCTAGATGATAATATTGCGGTAAAATATTCCGGAAATAATCAGACAAATGCTGGAAGATATTTTGCAACTGCGACATTTATACCTACTGACGAAGACAACTATAGTCCGCCAAGTCCAATAAGGTATTCTTGGAATATTGCGAAAGCGGATCATAACATATCGGAAGCTGTGTGGAACTACACATCAGAATTTACATATGACGGTAGCAAAAAGGCTGTGAGGCTTCTTAATGTACCGGAAGGTATTTCGGTAAAATACAAAAATGCAACAGCGGTAAACGCGGGAGATTATACGGCGATTGCAACATTTGAATCAGTTGATGCGGGAAATTACAACAACAATATTCCGGATATGACCTTAAGCTGGAGTATAGCAAAGGCTGAATACAATCTGTCTGATGTAAGGTGGCAAGAAGAGAGGGAGTTCGCATATGACGGAGAAGTTAAGGGAGTGCGACTGATAAACTTACCTGACGGATTGGAACCTGTTTACAGAATGAATACTGCCAATATTGCAGGAGAATACCTTGCTGCTGCTTCGTTTATTTACGACGAGGATAATTATGAGACACCGAGAGTTCCTGAGTGTAGGTGGAGGATAGACAGAGTTCCTGTAAATGTTGAAAAAACCAGATGGAGCTATGAAGAACCATTTGTATATGACGGGAAAGAGAAAACGGTAAGGGTTATTGATGCACCGGAAGGTGCTCAAGTTGAGTATAACAATGCCAAAGCGATACAGGCCGGAACATACATTGCTTCGGCGGATATCATGGCGGAAGATCAGAATAATTATCTTAATAATCGACTTGAAAACCTGACCTGGAAGATCGAAAAAGGCAATTATGATATGAGTCGTGCATATTGGGACTACGACAAGGCTTTTACATATGCCGGAACAGTATATGAGGTGGTTCTAAAGGGAATTCCGGAAGGAGTGTTCCCTATATATAGAAACAATGAAGCAAAAGATGCGGGAACATATGAAGCAAGCGTTTCATTTAAGATTTCCGATGAACAGAACTATAACGTACCGGAATTTGAAAACTGTCAATGGATAATTAAAAAAGCCGATCCGGATATGTCAGGAGTTCGCTGGAATTACAGTGGTGCTTTTACATATTCAACAAGAATGTATGAAGTGACGCTTAATGGACTGCCTAACGGTTTGAGGGCAGTATATACAGGCAATGCCGCAGCTGACACAGGTTCCTATGAAGCGAAGGCCGATTTGATTCCATTTGACAAAGAAAATTTCAATACACCTACTGTAGATAACTGTATTTGGCAGATTGACAAAGCCGATTATGATATGTCGGCGGTTAGGTGGGACTATGTCAATGCAAAGATATACAATGGAAGAGAGCAGAGTGTAATGCTTGAGAACTTGCCGAACGGCATCGGAGTAGAGTATAGAGGAAATGAAAAGAGAGAAGTGGGTGAATACACAGCAAAGGCAATACTCAACGTTTTCGACACAAGGAATTATAATGCTCCTACGATAGCTGATTGTGACTGGAAGATTTTAAAGTCAGATTACGATATGTCGAAAGTTTCATGGAACTATACGCCTGGAGGATTCACTTATGACGGACAAGAAAAAGTTGTAGAATTGTCAAATCTTCCTGAAGATGTCCAAGTATCATATTCAGGCAATAAAGGTGTAGATGCCGGAGAGTATACAGCAACTGCAGTATTTGCAACAACGGATTCCAACTTCAATCCACCTGAGGCCATAACATTCAAATGGAATATTGATAAAGCAACCAGCGATATGAGTGCAGTTAAGTGGAATTACAGATCTGAGTTTTCATATGATGGAACAAGCAAAGGCATAGAGCTTATAAACCTGCCCGAAAGCATCAAAGCAGATTATGAGAATAATATTTTCACAATGGCGGGATCTTATAATGCAATCGCACGTTTCAGAGTTGTTTCTCCGAACTTTACGGTACCGGAGAATATGGAATGCGAATGGAGAATCAACAAAGCCGATATTGATATCAGGCATGTAAGATGGGACTATTCGCAAAGTTTTGTATATGATGGCGAAGCAAAACAAGTCGAGTTGGCAGGGTTACCTAGCAATATCAAAGCGGAATATATAGGAAACAATGAAACTAGAGCGGGTAAGTATATAGCTCGTGCCAATTTGATTCCGATCGATCCGAACAATTTTAATATACCTGTAATTGGTGACTGTGCGTGGGAAATCGCAAAAGCAGATTACGACCTTTCAAAGGTTGTATGGACCGGAGATATTGAATATACCTATGATGGTACAGAGAAGGGAATAACACTAATAGATCTGCCGGAAGATATAAGACCTATATATAATGGCAATAAAGCAATAGATGTCGGTAGTTATACTGCAACAGCAAATCTTGAATACGATGAAGCCAACTACAATCCTCCTACAATTCCTGAACAGAGGTGGAGCATTGGTAAGACAGTATACGACCTATCGAAGGTGAGATGGGATTACACATCTGCTTTTACTTATGATACTGACTTAAAAGAGGTTGTTTTGGCTGGATTACCGGAAGGCCTTACACCTATATACACAGGAAACTCAGCCCATGATGTTGGAGAATATTATGCAGAGGTAAGTTTTGAATATGAGGAGCGAAACTATGAGAAACCTAGCTTTGCAGGATGTAAGTGGTCAATTGAGAAAGCAGATGCACCAATTGATGAAGAGGCGATAAGATGGACCTACACGGAACCATTTGTGTACGATGGAACATTCAAGACAGTAAGTATAGAAGAAAAGAGGCAGACCAAGGGGCTCCTTAACAAGATCTTCGGAAAAAAAGAACACCTTGTTCAACTGGAGGGAGTGCCTGAGGGATTTGAAGCTGAATATGAGGACAACTGCAAGGTGGATGCTGGCATCTATTATGCAAAAGCCGTTCTTAAGAGCAAAGATAACGAGAACTATAGAGAGTTTATAGTGCCACAGTGTAGATGGGAAATCCGTAAAGCATCTTACGATATGTCAAAGATTGAGTGGAGCAAAGACAGAAGATTTGTTTACGATGGGGAGGAGAAAACTGTTGAGTTAATCAATGTTCCGCAAGGAGTCAATGTTAATTATTCTAATAATTCCGCTGTAAATGCCGGAGCTTATGAGGCCGTGGCAACATTTGATGTGGAGGATTCAGATAACTATGAGATTCCTAAACCGATTGAGGGTGTCTGGTGGCAGATAAATAAAGCGGAGTATGATATGACAGGTGTACAATGGGATTACGATAGTAGTTTTGTCTATGACGGAAAAGAGAAAGCTGTTAGAGTGACGGGTCTGCCGGATGGAGTTCAGGTGGGATCCTATAGAGGAAATAAAGGCATAGAAGCAAAAAGCTATATTGCTGAAGTTTACTTGAAGTACAGAAATAAAGATAATTTTGAATCACCTTCTATTCCGAACTTAAGATGGACTATCGAAAAGAAGAAAATAGATATCTCTAATACCAGATGGAATTATGACGAGAGCACTTTGTTTGTCTATGATGAGAAACCGAAAGAGGTCATGCTTATAGGATTACCTAAGGATGTCGAAGTAGTATATATTGATAATAGCAAAATCAATGCAGGAGTATATACTGCAAGAGCGAATCTTACATATGATACAGATAATTGTGAAGTTGAGTCTATACCGGATTTAAGATGGAAGATACAAAAGGCAAGTTATAATACAGAGAATGTCTATTGGAACTATGACAAACCATTCAAATATGACGCATATGAAAAAAGCATAGCTCTTAGAAATGTTCCGAACTCTATTGGTGTAAGATACAGAGACAACAAAGCTTCTGCGATAGGAACGTATACGGCAAAGGCTTATCTAACATATGACAGTGATAATTACAATGCTCCTGAAATCGACACGAGCATAGACTGGGCGATTATTGAAAGCGAAGAAGACATCTAGAAGGGAAATATTTTATGACAGGACAATTAATAGCGATTTTTTGTCTGCTTATGGGATCTATGTTCAGTTCAGCATCGGAAACTTCATTTTCCTCACTGAATAAAATCAAACTTAAGAATCTTGCTGAAAACGATAACAAAAGGGCGGCATTGGTTCTCAAGATGAACGAAAGATACGATAAATTGATTACAGCTATACTGATAAGCAACAATATTGCTAACATTGCGATGGCTGCTGTAACTACAGTCTTGGGAATAAGATTATGGGGAGAAACATTAGGGCCAACAATTGCGACTGTGGTATCTACGCTGATGGTGCTTATTGTAGGCGAAATATCACCTAAGATAATAGCAAGAGAATATCCGGAAGAAATTGCTATGGCAGTGGCTCCGGTTCTGAAAGTACTTATTGTTATTATGACTCCTTTAACAATCGCATTTAGTGGTCTAAAAGTGCTGGTACAGAAGATGTTTAGCAGAGAGAAGGCGCCGGATTTCTCAGAAGATGAATTACTTACAATTGTCGAGGAGGCAGAAGCAGGAGGAGCAATAGGGGAGGAGCAAAGCGTTCTTATTGCAAATGCTATTGAGTTTCATGATGTAGAAGCAATAGATGTTCTTACTCCAAGGGTTGATATAATCGCTATTGAGAAAGGAACACCGATTGAAGACATTAAGAGAATATTTCGCGAGTCCGGACTTTCAAGACTGCCGGTTTATGAAGATGACTTGGACGATATTATAGGGGTTCTTAATCAAAAGGATTTCTACAATAATGACATCGATTTACCGGAAGATGTCAATAAGTATATTAAGCCGGTTACATATGTAGCGGAGACATTGAAAGCGGCTATTTTGCTTAAGAAGATGCAGGCAAAAAAAACGCACATAGCGATAGTAGTCGATGAATACGGAGGAACGACAGGACTGGTCACACTTGAGGACTTGATTGAGGAAATTGTAGGAGATATATACGATGAGCACGATGCTGTTCAATCAAGAGATGTAATACCGGCAGGAGAGAGCTCATATATGGTAGCCGGAGGTGCAAACCTTGAAGACTTTTTTGAGCTGTTCGATGAAACGATTGAACTGGATGTTACAACTATAAATGGCTGGGTGATGATAGAATTGGACGGACTTCCTTCGGTGGGAGACAGCTTTGTATATGATTCTAAGCATAAAGTGTTCCATGTCAGAGTAACTCAATCTGACGGAAGAAGAGCACTGATGACAAGGATTTATGTTGATGATAAGCCCAACGAAGAAGACTGATAACGAAAGGAATATATAGGAAATGAGTTTAATGGAAAAAATCTTCGGTGATCTTAACGCCAAAGAAGTCAGAAAGATTGAGAAAACCGTAGATATAATTGAGTCATACGATGAGGCTATGCAAGCCTTGAACGATGACGAGCTGAGAAAAAAAACCACAGAGTTTAAGGAGCGACTTTCGGAGGGAGAATCCTTGGATGAAATTCTTCCTGAAGCTTTTGCTGTTTGCCGTGAGGGTGCTTGGAGAAGCCTCGGTATGAAACATTTCAGAGTGCAGCTTATAGGAGGAGTGGTTCTTCATCAAGGAAGAATAGCCGAGATGAAAACAGGAGAAGGTAAGACGCTGGTAGCTACTTTGGCAGCTTATCTCAATGCTCTTGAAGGCCATGGTGTCCATGTAGTAACAGTTAACGACTATCTCGCAAAGAGAGACGCAGAATGGATGGGAAGGTTATACTCATTTCTCGGACTTACAGTTGGATGTGTCATTCACTCCGTAGAGGGGGAAGACAGACATAAACAGTATATGGCTGATATTACATATGGTACAAATAACGAGTTTGGTTTTGACTATCTTCGTGACAATATGGTCACCTACAAGGAAGAGCTTACACAAAGGGAATTAAACTTTGCCATAGTTGACGAGGTCGACTCTATTCTTATCGATGAAGCAAGAACGCCTCTCATAATTTCCGGAAGAGGAGTGGACTCAAGCTCAATGTACAGAAATGCAAATTCTTTTGTTAGATCCCTCAGCAATGAAAACGATTACAAAATAGAAGAAAAAGATAATCAGATTTCTCTGACCGATATAGGTGTAGAGGAATGCGAGAGACATTTTAACATCGAAAATTTCTCCGATCCTGATAATATGGAGCTCAGTCATTATGTCCAGCAGGCTCTTAGAGCAAACTACCTGATGAAGAGGGATGTAGATTATATTGTAAAGGATGGAGAAATCCTTATAGTTGATGAGTTCACGGGTCGTCTTATGTATGGAAGACGATTTTCAAATGGTCTTCATCAGGCTATCGAGGCAAAGGAAGGTGTAAAAGTTAGATCCGAGTCTAAGACTCTTGCAACTATAACTTTACAGAACTATTTTAGAATGTACAACAAGCTGTCCGGAATGACAGGTACAGCCAAAACAGAAGAAACTGAATTTAGGGATATATACAATATAGACGTTGTTGTAATACCGACAAATATGCCAATAGCAAGAATAGATAGCGAGGATTCCGTATATGCACACCAGTCCGGCAAATACAAGGCTATCGTTGACAAGGTAATTGAAGCCAACCAGAAAGGTCAGCCGGTTTTGGTAGGAACAATTTCAATTGAGATATCAGAGCTTATAAGTGGAAAGCTAAAGAGAAACGGGATTAAGCACAATGTCCTCAACGCTAAGCATCACGAGCAAGAGGCGGAGATTGTAGCTGATGCGGGCCGCCTGGGTGCAGTTACTATCGCTACTAATATGGCCGGTCGTGGTACTGACATCATATTGGGCGGTAACCCGGAGTTTGAAGCAAAAAGACAAATGCGAAAAGAAGGATATACACCTGAACAGATTGCTTTCGCTACAGGCTTTGAGAAGTCAGATGATGAAGAATTAATGGCAGCAAGAGAAAAGTTCTTTATTTTACATAAGCAGATTAAATCAGAGAGAGTCGAAGAACAAAGGAAGGTAATAGAGGCAGGTGGACTTTTTATTATAGGTACAGAAAGACATGAATCCAGGCGTATCGATAACCAGCTAAGAGGACGTTCCGGTCGTCAAGGAGATCCGGGAGCCACACAGTTCTTTATCTCTTTGGAAGACGATCTGATGAGGTTGTTTGGCGGAGAAAGAATGCAGAATCTTCTTGAACGTATAGGTGTGGGAGATGATGAGCCATTAGAAGCAGGAATGCTTTCAAGATCGATTGAAAATGCCCAGAAGAAAGTTGAGGGCAAGAACTTTTCTATACGTAAATATGTTTTGCAATATGATAACGTAATGAACAAGCAGCGTGAGGTGATATACAATCAAAGAAGAATGGTTCTAGACGGAGAGGATGTTTCCGAATATATCAGAAATATGACGAATGAACTCATTGATGGCATTGTTGACCCCGTGGTAATGGAATCGAAATATCCCGAAGAGTGGGAGCTTTCTAGAATTACAGAAGGTCTCGAGCAGATCATTCCTGCATTTAGAGGAAGGCTGGATTTCACTGAGAAATATGTTATGAATCTAGATGCTGAGAAGCTGAGAGAGGACATCAAAGCTATATCCGACGATATTTACGCAGATAAAGAAGCGGAAATAGGAATCGATCAGATGAGGGAAGTCGAGAGAATGATTCTTTTAAGGGTTGTAGATAATCGCTGGATGGATCACATCGACGCGATGGATCAGCTTAAAGATGGAATCGGACTGAGAGGTCTTGGACAACAAGATCCGGCTGTAGCATATGCCAAAGAAGGCTTTGCTATGTTTGATGAGATGATAGCGGACATAAGAGAAGAAACTGTCAAGTTCTGCTACAACGTAACCATAAAAACAAGGACTGATAGACGAAATGTCGTAGGTGGTAAGATATCAGCAGCAAAAGAAGAATATAAAGACGATGGAAAAAGCGAATCAGGAAATATTCCACAATCTGCACCTAAAGCAGAAAAGACAGGAAAAAACGAAACTGTTCACAGGGAGATCCCTAAGATAGGAAGAAATGAACCTTGTCCTTGCGGTTCCGGAAAGAAATATAAGAACTGTTGTGGGAAAAAATAGAGAAATTTGAATCGTTAAGGCTATTCTTGTCACCCATGAAGTGATTGCAAAAGAAAGGAGAAATGTTATGACAATTAAGGTCATTATTGTAATTGGTGTCACCATAGCCGCTTTTGTTATGTTGTCCTACAATACACTAACTCGTAAGAAAAACATGATTGAGCAGGCCGAGCTGGAGCTTAAGAAATATGAAGAAGAAGGCACGGATAGGGACATCGATAATGCAAAGAAATATCTTACGGCTGTCATTAAGGAATACAACAATAAAGTTGAGAGTTTCCCGACGAGTATTGTTGCTGAAATATTCAGTTTTCCTAAGATGCATAGCGATAATTTCGATGAGGGCCTATAGGTATAAGAGAGAAAAGGAGGATAGACATATGAATAGCATGAGCAAAACAAGAAGCTTGGGAAGCCGTATGCTTGCTATTTTTTCATGCGTTTCTCTGATTGTGGTTTATGCCTTTGTAATGCCTTTGGAGGCTCATGCCTTGTATACGACAGACAGATTTGATGTTGAAATCAAAGTTGATGAGGATAATGTTTATTGGTTCCACGAAAAAATAGATGTAAACTTTGAGACGCCACATCATGGGATTTATAGGTATATTCCGGAAAGAATGGTTAAGATAAATTCGATAGAGGTTCCCGGATATGAAAAAAAGATCTACTCAGAGAGTCGAAATAAGGTAATCCAAATAGGCAGTGCAGATTATACTCTTACAGGAAAGCATTCTTATGACGTTTTGTATAGAATGCAATTGTATGATGATAAGGATTCGACAAAAGATATTCTCTCTCTTGACGTAATACCCACCGGATGGGGGAGTAGCATAGAAGCGGCAAAAATAAGTATTATTTTGCCAAAAACTGCACCTCTTGAGAATATCGCTATTTATTCAGGTACATACGGATCAAAAGGAAATGAAGATGGTGTAAAGGTTGAAACAAAGAACGATGGGAAAACGATACTCCTTTCTGCTGATAATCTTCCGAATGGACATGGGATTACAGTACATTTGGAGCTTCCGGAAGGATATTGGGAAGGAGAGCTTTCTCCCGGAATTGTAAAGCCTTGGCATCTGATGCTGATTGCCATAGGACCAATACTGGCATATCTTCTGTGGTACTATTATGGACGTGACGATGAAGTGATTAAAACTCTGGAATTCTACCCTCCTGATGATATTACACCGGGTGAAGTGGGATACTTTTTGGATGGAGTTGCTGACCGTAAGGATATTCTGTCAACGATAGTTTATTTGGCCGATAAGGGATGCATTTCAATAAAAGAAGAAGGTAGAAAAAATTTTTACCTCAACAAAATCAAACCACCTGACGAAGGTGAACCTAAATATATTAGAACAATATTTAATGGGTTGTTTGGAAATAAAAAAGCAGTAAGGATTAAAGATTTGGATGCGTCTTTTGGAATTAAGTATGAGACAGCCAAAAATCAACTTGCGAACATTTTCAAAGATAAGAGAAGTCGCTTTACATTTCAGTCACATTTAGCGAGAGAGGGAGCAATCATTGCATCAACTTTTCCGATTCTTTCAATGGCCTTGTGGGTAAAGACAAGCGGACTTGGAGAGGGAATAGGCTCATTCATAATAGGGGCCGGCTTCGTTCTTGCGGGTGCAGTTGCAATCTGTGGAGCCTTTGATCGGTTTGCTATACGCAGAATGGTCAAAGCAGGTTTAATGTTTGTCCTTGGACTTATGTTGTTATTTATCGGACTAATCGGTACATTTGAGGGATCAGAGACACTGGAATATGTTGGAACTCCCAAATCCACTCAAATTACAAGCATGGTATTCATTGCTACGGTAATAAGCATTATGTTTGCTGTAATTGCAATAGCAAGGACAAAAGAAAATAATATTTTATTAGGTAGGATATTGGGATTTAAGGATTTTATAAAAAAAGCTGAACTGGATAAACTTAATAAACTGGTAGAAGAAGACCCTGAATATTTCTATCATATTCTACCTTATGCTTATGTATTTGGACTGACAAATAAGTGGATTAAAAATTTTGAAAGTATACCTATTGTACAACCCAAATGGATGGAGAACGATTACGATGTTTTCGATGCGTATGTTATGGGTAGAGTTATGACAGATTGGTCTACGAGTCTCAGACACAATATACATATTCCTACATCAGGAGACTCTGGTGGTGGAGGAGGCTTCTCTGGCGGCGGAGGAGGTTTTTCTGGCGGCGGTTTCGGCGGTGGCGGTGGCGGCGCCTGGTAATATAGCCATGGGGGCTTGCAGGATGACTAACAAGCTTCGTAATATAGTTATACAGATAGGTAGACAATACACAGAAAGGATATATTTATATAAGCATTGAGAAATAAAATTTTGGTATTTGGAGACAGCATTACATTTGGTGCATGGGATAAAGATTGTGGCGGCTGGGTCAATAGGATTCGTCTATCGATAGATAACGATGAGAAGATTGCGAGCTGCCACGTCTTCAATTTAGGAATCTCCGGACAGATTACAGGTGAAATTCATGAAAGAATCGGAGACGAAAGCTTAAGGCGATTTCGCGAAGATGCTAATAATGTGATAGTAATAGCTGCTGGTATAAACGATACACAGATAATAGGAGGTAAAGTCAGAACATCAGAAACTGATTTTAACTATAATGTCAGATCCCTTATCAGAGAAGCAAAGAAATATACAGGCCATGTGATTTATATTGGTTTGACTGCTGTTGATGAAGCGAGAACTAATCCAATTTGGTTTGACAGAACTCTGAATTGGAGAAATTGCTATATTGAAGCCTATGATGAAATAATTCAAAAAATATGCCAGGATGAAGGAGCTGAATATGTTAAGCTTTTTGATAAAATAGACACCATCAAGATGATGGATGGGTTACATCCGTCATCGGATGGTCATAAGGACATAGCGGATATTATTCGTCCGGTAATATATAAATACATAAGAGCGTAGTGGAGGCAAAATGTTTAAACTGGAAGAAATAAAAAGTCAACTTCCGTCAATGATAGAAAGAATGAGGGAAGTGGGAGGTTATCTTTGACCCGGTGGATCTTAGAGATAAAATCGAAGAACTTGAGCAGCAAAGTCTCAAAGAGAAGTTTTGGGATGACAAAATAAATGCGCAAAAGGTGCTTAAAGAAAAGAAGTCCCTTGAGATTAAGCTGGAAACATATGAAAAAATAAAGGCTGAAATCGATGAGTTGCCTGAGCTTATAGATATTGCCGAAGAAATAGATGATGAAGAAGAAGCTGACGTAATAATTGCGACTTTTCATAGGCTTAACGATGAGCTTGAAGATCTCAAAATCAATATGCTTCTTAGTGGGAAGCATGATGATAATGATGCCATTCTCAGTATTCACTCAGGTACGGGTGGAGTAGATGCAAATGATTGGGCCGAAATGCTCGAAAGGATGTATTTAAGATATTGCGAGAAGAAAGGGTTTAAGACCACTATAATTGATAGGCAAGCTGATGTAGATTATGGAATCAAGAGTTCAACTATACTCGTTAAGGGAGAGAAAGCTTACGGTTTGCTCAAGACGGAAACAGGGGTGCATAGACTGGTAAGAATTTCTCCTTTCAACTCTATGGGGAAGAGACAGACTTCTTTCGCTGCTGTCGAAGTAGTTCCTCAAATGGGAGATGATTTGAATATCGAAGTGAATTCTGAAGACCTTAAAATAGATACTTTTAGGGCAGGAGGAGCCGGCGGACAGCACGTTAATACAACTGATTCAGCGGTGAGAATAACGCATATCCCGACAGGTATAGTAGTAACTTGCCAGAATGAAAGATCGCAGATAATGAATAAAGAAGTTGCGATGAAAATTCTTGTATCAAAGTTGACTAGTCTCGCCGAAGAAGCTCAAAAAGAGAGTCTGGACGAGTTAAAAGGAGACCAATCCATGGCAACCTGGGGCTCTCAGATAAGAAACTATGTATTTCAACCATATACCATGGTTAAGGACACGAGGACGGGGGAAGAAGTGGGCAATGTTGATGCTGTGATGGATGGATTGATAGAACCCTTTATCAGAGCAAAGCTATCTCAAGATGCGGCAGAGAAGGTCAAATAGATGCTCAAACTGTATACGGCAAGAGAGAATATAGATAAGGAGCGTTTCATCTACGAAAACATTAAGGGTGACGCGCTTGTTATCGTGCCTGATCAATATACTCTGGTCGCAGAAGAACAGGCATTAAAGTACCTAAATATTTCTTGCTTGTACGATGTTGAAATAATGTCGATGAATAGATTAGGACTGAAAATCCTCACAGAGAAAGGCAAAGAAGCTGTTCCCGTTCTCGACAAGTATGGACGTTTTATGCTCATTACGAAAATCGTCAAAAGTCGTCAAAATGAGCTAAATTTGTATAGAAATTTAGTGGGAAAAACGACATTCATAACCATGCTAAATGATTTTATTTCGGATTTCAAACAGCAGGATTGTACAATTGATGAGCTAAGAGAAATGCTGAGCAACACAGAAACAGATAAGGTTCTCAAGGCGAAGCTTTCTGAGCTTGAGGTTATAGTTGAAGATTACGAAAGAACAGTTAAAGAAAAGAATTATGCGGATTCTGAAGATTACATATCAAGATATGTCGATTTGATACAGGAATCCGATTTTGTAAACAACAAGAATATATGGATATATGGTTATGATAGCATAACACCAAAATTGACAAACGCGATTTTTGAACTCGCCGAGAGAGCAAAATCGGTTAATTTTATTATCAATAAAAGCGATTTTAATCTCGGTGAACAGCTGACGCAAAGATTGAGGGAAGATGCATTTCATCGAGGAGTTGGTATCTACGTCGAAAATATCGGTCAAGAATACAGATGGAACAAATCCGAAACGATGCAGAGGATAGAGGCGCATTTGTGGAGTGATGAACCCGTTGCTGAATATGATTTTTTTCCGAAGGATTTGACCTTGCTACGTGCAGCGAATCCATATTACGAGGCAGAAAGTGCAGCTGCGTATATACTTCATCTTATACGAGATCTTGGCTATAGGTTCAATGAAATTCAGGTTATTGCCAACGACGAAGATGTAATGCAGCCGATAATACGTAGAACTTTGGAGGAATATGGACTTCCCGTTTTTCTCGATTCGGCAAGGGATATAACAGATTCCGCTGCGGTAAGTTTTATCGTAAATCAGTTGTGGTTTCTTTTATATGGAAAATCATCACGTCAGTTGTTCTCGATGCTCAAGACTGGGCTGGCAGGAATAGAAATTTCCGATGTAGAGGACATAGAAAATTATGCTCGACTTTATCATATTAAAGGCAATATGTGGTACAAAGATTTTAAGTATGGTGAAGACCAATATGGTACAGAAGCATTTGAAAACCTGAATGCCATTAGAAAAAAAATAATAGGGCCTTTGGTTGAACTTGAAAGTATTGTAAAGTGCGAAAAAGTTGTGGACTTTATAACAGCCTTCAAGTACTACTTGGACAACACCTTGAATCTGGGAGAGAGAGTATCTGAATCAGCACGAAGACAGGAAGAAATGGGACTGGGAGATGAGGCGCAAAGAATTGTTCAGAGCTACGAAAAAGCAGTTAATCTTCTGGATCAGATCGTGGAGATTATGGGTGATGAGGATATGAATCTCGCCGAGTTTACGGAAATATATGTAACCGGACTTACAAATGTAGAAGTTGGAGTTATTCCTCCTACGAAAGATGGTCTATCAATAGGTACTATGATTAGGACTAGGCCGAGACCAATCAGAGCGGCTATAGTTCTTGGTGCAAATGAAGGGATTCTCCCGATGCAACTCGCACCTGAGGGGTTGTTCTCTGTAGATGAGAAGGAATATTTCAGAGACATAAATTTTGCAATCGGTGGACTTGATGATATCAAAAGGGAAGAGGAAAATACCGCCATGTACCGAATGCTGTCAAAGCCTTCAGAGAAATTATACATTAGCTGGTCGATGACGGATGCTGACGGAAAAGAAGAAGTAGCATCACCTGCGATAGATGCACTAATTGAGCTTTTCCCGAGAATAGAGAAAGACGGATTGATATGCAAAGATATAGTAAGTGTCGGATGGGGGGGAAGTGTATTTAACAATGAATATAGTTTGAGAGAGGGGAAGAGTTCTGTATCGGATACAATAAACTCAACCGGTGAAACGATGAGGCATTTTATCAACCACATCAAGGACAGAAACACCTCGGCAGAACCTGATGATATAGCGGATGCTTTGTTTGAGTGGTACGAAAGGAATGAAGACAGGAACTTTGCAAGAACGATTATAGCGGCCCAAGATGAAAATGACCCAAAACCACTTGGGAAAAAAGCAGCTTCCGATCTTTTTGCGGG
>JAAYIA010000063.1 GCA_012735145.1 Clostridiales bacterium
CGTCCACTTGAAGAACAAGGTGACCTTGTTATTATCGGATCGCCAAATACAGAGAATAGAGTCGGGGTTGTATCTGTTCAGACAGTTAATGTAGATTGTGCAGATGCGGCATTCAGACTTGATGCTGAATATGGAATACAGACAAGAGTAGGTCTGCACTGCGCGCCTCACGCACATATGACGCTCGGAACATTCCCTACGGGTAGCATAAGGTTTTCTTTCGGTAACTTCAACACCGACGATGATGTTGATGCCGCCATCAAAGCTCTTAAAGAAATTTGCTTAGATTAGCCGGTTTATCCGGCTTTTTCTTTTTTTCTCCTTGCTATCTCATTATTATCCATGTCATTTCTATACACTACAAAAGTATCAAAAAGGTATTCCAGTGAAAGATTGAGTACCATATTGATACCCGTTGCCAGATATTCGTTACACATTAAATGTTCAACAAGATAATTTCCAAGCAAAGTTGATGCAGGTGTAAAAAATATATAAAATCCGAATACCATTGCCATTGCCTTTGGAACATTTTTCGCTGACTGAAATGTATACCGCCTATTGATTGTGAAACACCATATTACCGAACATATAAGTGCAGTAAGGTAGCAAATCCAATACCTGAATTCGGTAAGCTCATTCATTAGTGTGAACACTCCAATTTGCACTATTCCTGCTGAAATACTCACCAGTACAAATTTAAGCGATCGGATTGCTTCTTTTTTTACTTTTTTTTCTTCCTTCATACCAATTACTCCCAGCTACTTGCTAAGTTCTTTATACAGCTTCTTGTTTGAAGCATAGAGTTTCTTGAATATTTTATAATATGAATTATATTTAATATGATTCGGGGCATTTGGGTAATATGTTTCCGTTACAGGTATCAGGTCCTTAACCGAGTCCAGCGATGGAATTATTCCAAGTCCGGCAGAAGCCACGGCTGCAGCTCCTACCGCACCTACATTCTGAGGTGAAGAAACAGTCTCAATAGTCCTACCGGTTATATCCGCTAACATCTGACATGAAACCGTTGACAAAGCCCCTCCCCCAACAAATCTTATTTTCTCCGAAGTCTTCAATTTTCTATCTTGATGCTCAAGCATCCACCTTATATGGTAGAAGACTCCCTCAAGTACTGATCTTATCAATTCAGTCTTTCCTGTTTCGAGCCCTATACCAAAGAACATGCTTTTTGCATTTGGATCCTCAAACGGGCACCTATTACCATGTAACCATGGCGTAAATATTACACCGCCAGAACCTGGTTCAATATCTTTTATTATATCTGTCATATAAGCATACAAACTTGAATACCGTAACTCGTAATCTGATGCTATCCCTTCTTTTTTGACATATACACCTATTTCATCCAAGGCGAGATGGTCTTTTACCCATTCGAGACATTTTCCTGCTGTCTCCATTTCAGCAAAATAATTGAATCTACCACTGATTGCACCGGTTATGGCGGCAATCATTGCAGTAACATCAACCATTTGTTTATCCGTAACCGTAATTACCCATCCCGATGTGCCACTATATATATGTGTGTCACCAACCTCGACAGCTCCTGCACCTACACCAATAAGAGAAGAATCTCCCCCTCCTCCAAATACAGGTGTTCCTTCTTCTAGTCCCAGATCTTTTGCAGCTTTTTCTGTTAGACCACCTACCATATCGGTTGATTTTATTATCTCCGGAAGATGATCCATGTTTACCCCATGAATCGAGCAAATTTTATCACTCCATCCCTCTTTGCCCGGCCTGGTGTCATATAACAAAGTTGCAAAAGCAGAATCCTCTGTCATCGTAAATCTTCCGGTACATCGGCATATCAAATAGTCTTTAACATCAAGCCACTTGTAAACGTTTGCGAAATTCTGCGGCTCATTTCCTTCTATCCACTTATATTTCCACACGGGATCTTTTACACTGCTTGAAACTGCTCCTGTTATCCTAAGGCTGGGAATTAATTTAAAGATATTCGCTCCACCTAACTGGATGCCGTTTGCAATACCTTCCTTTATTTCATTTGTCGCTCTTTGATCCATATAGCTCATTGGTCTATGAACAGGAATTCCTTCTCTGTCTACAAGCACAAGCCCCTGCATCTGTGAGCAGAACGATATTCCGGATACATCGCTTGGTTTTAATTCAGAAATAGCAAAAAGTTCCTTAGTGCTTTCTGCCATTGCAGCCCACCAGTCCTCACTATCTTGTTCAGCTCCTCCGTTTTCTAAAATATATAGAGGATAAGTCTTTGATGCGGCAGCAGTAAGCTTGATAGTCTTATCCACTTCGAAAAGACAAGTTTTGACCCCTGTCGTACCTATATCATAGGCTAGAATATACTTCATATCTCTTTCCCTCAAACAAGTCGCATTACTTTTTCATACCTTAGGCATCTTTTTGCTTAGAATATTTGTTTAAATATACATATCTTTGTAACATTGAATCAATTTTCCCAAGAGGTTTTTCATTTCTTACATAGCAAGCAGCTGCACAGTTCTTACTAAGTATCATCGCAACAGCTTCGGCATCTTCCTCATTATCAGCAAAACATATTGCGCCAACACCCTTAACAAGAACAGCGTTTCTACCCCTTATAGCTTTTTTGATTTTTTCTATATTCTTGTCACAACATTTAATATCAACTCCGACAATTTGAGCAAAGTCGTCTATATATGGTTTTAATGTGATTCCGGCGCGACAACATTCCTCAACATATTCA
>JAAYIA010000064.1 GCA_012735145.1 Clostridiales bacterium
GAATCTCCTCGAGCTTCATTCCCAGTGCAATCTTTGCAGTAACTCTTGCGATTGGATAGCCGGAGGCTTTAGATGCAAGTGCAGATGACCTTGAGACTCTTGGATTTACTTCAATAAGGAAGTATTCGCTTTTGTCCGGATGCAATGCAAATTGAACGTTACAACCACCCTCTATCTTGAGCTCTCTTATAATCTTGATAGCAGAATCGTTAAGCATTTTATAATCGTGATCACTAAGAGAAAGTATCGGTGCAACCACGATGGAATCTCCTGTGTGTACTCCTACAGGGTCGACATTCTCCATTCCGCATATCGTAATAGCATTGTCAGCACTATCCCTCATAACCTCGAATTCGATTTCTTTATATCCCTTAACGGACTTCTCTACGAGGACTTGATGAACAGGAGATAGATTTAATGCGTTAATTGCTATATCTTCCAGTTCTTTATCGTTGTAGGCAAAGCCTCCTCCCGTTCCTCCAAGTGTAAACGCCGGTCTCAAAACAACAGGGTAGCCTATATCGTGAGCCGCCTTAATCGCTTCTTTAATATTGTATGTAATTACACTTGGTATAACAGGCTCTCCTATCGACTCGCACATCTCCTTGAAGAGTTCTCTATCCTCGGCTCTTTCTATGGACTCACTCGAAGTACCAAGAAGCTCTACTCGGCATTCCTGAAGAACTCCTTTCTTCTCGAGCTGCATAGCCAAGTTAAGTCCTGTTTGTCCGCCAATTCCCGGTAAAATTGCGTCCGGTCTTTCATATCTCAAAATTTTGGCGATATACTCCAAGGTCAAGGGTTCCATATATACCTTGTCCGCAATCGTTGTATCAGTCATGATAGTTGCAGGATTTGAGTTGCAGAGGATAACCTTATAGCCTTCCTCCTTGAGTGCAAGGCATGCCTGTGTGCCTGCATAATCAAACTCTGCAGCCTGTCCGATAACAATCGGTCCCGAGCCGATAATAAGGACTTTCTTAATGTCTTCTCTCTTTGCCATGTCTGCTCCTTATCCGTCTATATATTACAAGCTTGTGTGCTATGTTTTCTTATATTATATGCTTCTTGACCGTCACATACTGTCAAATAATTCTTCCCGTACACATCCCAGCCTTCGAATGGGGTTGCCCTCCCTTTCGATAGGAAATCTCCTGGCTCTATCGTCCACTCATCGTCAAGGTTCCACACAGAATAATCGTTGCCAAGCGGTATATTGAACCTCTTTCTTGGATTATATACCATAAGATCAAGAAGTTTCTCCATAGATATTATTTTCGTCTTCACAAGATATGTGTATGCAAGAGGAAAAGCGATCTCTATTCCGACTACACCAAAGGCTGATTTTTCAAGGCCTTTGGATTTCTCTTCTGCCGAATGGGGTGCATGGTCGCTTGCAATACAATCTATGGTTCCGTCTATTATTCCTTCTACCAGCGCTTCTCTATCTTGTGTGTCTCTAAGTGGTGGATTCATCTTCCATCTTCCATCCTCCTCGAGCATGCTGTCATCAAGGAGCAGATAATGCATAGCTGTCTCACATGTCACATCCACTCCAGCCGCCTTGGCTTTTCTGATAATATCTACGGTTTCTTTGGTTGATATATGACAAACATGATACGCACATTTTGTCTCTGCAGCCAGCTTAAGATCTCTTGCAACCTGTCTCCACTCTGATTCAGAGCATATACCTTTATGCCCATTCTCTGCCGCATATCTGCCCTCATGAATATATCCACCTTTGAGCAGACTGTTATCCTCGCAGTGAGCAACGATAATCTTATCAAGAGACTTTGTCTGGAGCATTGCCTCTCTCATCATCTCATCAGACTGAACGCCATGCCCATCATCAGAAAAGGCGATGCATTTATCTGCAAGCGCATCAAGGTCGGCAAGCTCTTTGCCAAGCTGTCCCACGGTAATTGCTGCATAGGGATATACGGATATGCGTGCATCTTTATCTATGATATTTTGCTGTATTTGTATGGTCTCTATTGAGTCTGATACCGGATTGAGATTAGGCATTGTACATACGTCTGTAAATCCACCATGTGCCGCTGCCGCTGTACCTGTCTCTATGGTTTCTTTATAAGAAAAACCCGGTTCCCTGAAGTGCACATGCACGTCACAAAAACCGGGAAGAATGGTGTAATTAGAAGCCGGGTCGATACCCGCTCCTTCAGCCAATGAGATATCTATGTTAGGACTGAATTTCCTGCAAGCCTTATTCAACCTGTCGTCTACCCTATCCATTTCACATCTCCTTTCCATCTAACCGATTAAATTTACCATATAAATTAGGCTAATGTCAAATATACTTTCAGATAATTTACACTGTTCTAAAGTATAAAGAGTTTGAAAGTCTTGATTCTTTTTCCTAATAAATTTATTTTTCGACAATAAAAAGAGGCGAATTTTATTTATTCGCCTCTTTCAGAAGTATTTCTATTTGCTTCTTTGTTTACGGGTTTTTACCAAGGTAATCCCGGTTGCACCCATACCTATTAC
>JAAYIA010000065.1 GCA_012735145.1 Clostridiales bacterium
AGTTCCTCTATGGTCATCCCAAGTCTATTCGCCATAACCTCGATAAACTTCCCCGTTCCTGCTGCACATTTATCATTCATCAGAAAGTCCACCGGTTTTCCGTCAACAACATTTATATATTTCGTATCCTGTCCACCAATATCTATTATCGTGCAGTCACGGCCTATCATATTATAGCCACCGATACCATGACACGTAATCTCTGTAATGACATGGTCAGCATATCCCACGCTTATCCTGCCATAACCTGTAGCAGCTATTATACTTTCTTCAATATTATATCCTTTATCTTCAAGACCATCTTTAATTATTTGAGCGGTAATCTTGCTATTCCATCCGGTTGGCAACACTTCAAACACAGGATCTTTACCTTCTTGCAAAACGCAAACCTTGCTTGCAGTTGACCCAATGTCAATTCCAATATAATTAACAGTTTTATCTTTCATAACCGTTCTCTTCTTTCCATCTCTTATTATTTTTTTCCTGTTTTTTGGCATGCTTACTTGTCTATTGCTCTTTGATTATTGCATGTATTTATCTATGGACGAATTTCATCTGCTCACTAAAAAACCACCCGCTAACCTAATAATTACCCGTATCTGTGTCTTTTGTTATCAAAAGCATTATTAACTCCGTCTATAGACAAGTAGCTTAATTTTTTCTCTACAGCCAATTTACTTATTTCCTCAATGTCCTCTCCGTGTATTAGAAGAGATACCCCGCAGCATACGCTAAGCTCTCGAGGTGTAGGACTGATCTGTGCATATATATCAGCTTTTTTCAAAGACTGGTACATAGCCATAGCATCCGTATGATTCTTGAATAGAATGTAGTAGTGAAGATATTCCGACATTAGCTTTCTCCGATAAAATGGAGCGGGTTATCGCCCGCTCCGTTAGAATTTGTGCAATTACTCCGACCTCGGACTGTTTCATCTAATTCCTAAGCAACTATCCGAGGATTTCAATGAATGCGCCGATCCTTGTCTTAAGCTGCTGAGCATCATTATCTGTGTAGTCTGTCTCGATACCGAGGAATGGAATTCCTTCTTCCTTGCATCTTTGTTCAAGGCTTCTTCCCTCGATATCATAAGTCTGACAGAACATAAGACTGATGTCAATAACTCCGTCTGCCTTGCTTGCCTTTGCAAGTCTGATTACATCATCAGCTCTTGCTGTGTTAGGGGTAAAGCAAGCACAGTTAATTCCAAGGTATCTATCAGCGATATTCTGAACCATTTCATCTAAGTTCTTTCCTGTCTCATCAACCTGATTCTCAAAATATCTTGTTCCCGTACATGTTTCCTCACATACAACCACTCCACCACTTGTCTCAATGATATTATGAAGCTTCCAGTTAGGAATAGCCATAGGTGTTCCACTTACAAGGATTCTCTTTGCCCCCTTTGCAACATCAACGCCATTTTCAACTCTTTCTTCGAGCTCATCACAAAGCTTGTTAACCATGGATGCAAATCTTTCCGGATCGTCATAGTAAGCAATTTGGGAGACAAGCAGTACGTCTGTTCCTGAGATAGGTACATTCTTACTTGCACGAAGATTATAAAGTCTCTGGAGAGCTTGTCTCTTAAGATTAATCTTCTTAATATTCTCTGCCAGAGCTTCCTCTGTTACCTTATTGCCTGTAACCTCTTCAACAATCTTAATCAGATCTTTGATTTCTTCTGCCCATTTCAGGTGGTCTCTTTCTCTCTTCATCTGAGGAAGATCCATTACATGAAGAGGAATATCTGTTGCCAGAATTTCATATGCTTTCTTCTTGCCATCACATGTAGTTTCTCCAACATACATATCAGCGAGTCTATAGAATGGACAAGTTTTCTCGAATCTTGCACCTAGCATAGCTTTAATCAGCGGACATGTATTAGCCGGAAGATATTTCTCTCCACCAGGTACCCAAAACTGGGAGCCTGCGCAAAGTCCTGTTGCGATTCCTCCTGCTGCGAAAATAACTTCATCAGGAACATAAGCACAAAATGTACCGAACACTTTTCCGCCGTTTTTCTTAAACTCGACGAGTTCGCCCGGTCTCAATCCATGCACATCTGCAAGAACCATATCAAAATAATCCATTGCAGCCGGACTGTTTTTCTGTGTTAAGAAGACATCTCCGATTGCTCCCGGAAGGACTTCACACAGTATGTCGTGCTGCTCCAAATCCATACCCAGGTCTGTCCACATTTTTTGATTATCTGCCATAATAATTTCTCCTCTTTTCTTGAAAATATAACTCAGCATTACGAAAAATGATCCTTTTCATTCTGCTGAGCTTTTCTTACCTTATTCAATTCTAATATCTACATTAAATAATTGACAATAGATTGTATTGATACTTTCAAGAACAATTATAGGTGTTATCTATGCTATGATAGTCAATTC
>JAAYIA010000066.1 GCA_012735145.1 Clostridiales bacterium
ATCAGCTGCTATATCAATCTCTGATATACCATGGGAAGGACCTACAGCAGGAGTTATCGTAGGCCTTGTAGATGGAGAATTTGTTATCAATCCTACAACAGAACAGAGAGATCAATCTGATATTAATTTAACAGTTTGTGGTACAGAAGATGCAATTATGATGGTAGAGGCAGGAGCATATGAGGTATCTGAGGAGCAAATGCTTGAGGCTATTCTTTTCGGACATGAAGAAATTAAAAATATATGCAAATTTCTCAAAGAAATCATTGCGGAACTTGGCAAAGAGAAACAGGCGTACAAAGTATTCCAAGCTGCTGAGGATGTTGACGCAGTCGTAAGAGAATACGCAACCGATAAGATGACTGAAGCAATCAATACACCTGATCCTGTTGAGAGACTTACAAATATGGATGCTGTTGTTTCTGAGACGAAGGAGAATTTTGCTGAAGAATTTGAAAATAGAATGTCTGAAGTTGACGAAGTACTATACAATATCAAAAAGGAAAAGGTAAGAAGTAAAATTCTTGATGAAGGTATCCGTCCGGATAACAGAAAGACTACTGAAATCAGACCTCTTTGGAGCGAGACCGGATATCTGCCAAGAGCTCATGGTTCGGGCCTTTTTAAGAGAGGTCAGACACAGGTTCTTTCAGTTACAACACTTGCACCGCATAGTGAAGCGCAGTACCTTGACGGACTGGAACTTGATGTAACAAGAAAGAGATACATGCATCAATACAACTTCCCTGGATATTGTACAGGAGAAGCTAAACCAAGCAGATCACCGGGAAGAAGAGAAATCGGACATGGAGCTTTGGCAGAGCGTGCCTTGGTTCCGGTCCTACCGACAGCTGAAGAATTTCCTTACGCAATAAGGGTTGTCTCAGAAGTCCTTTCTTCGAACGGTTCATCATCTATGGCATCAACGTGTGGATCATGCCTTGCTCTTATGGATGCAGGTGTTCCAATTAAAAAACCTGTATCAGGAATTGCAATGGGTCTCATTGAAGGGTTTAATGAGGACGGATCAAGCAAATTTGCGATTCTTTCTGACATTCAGGGTATGGAAGACTTTCTTGGAGATATGGACTTCAAGGTTACCGGAACTCCTGACGGAATTACGGCACTTCAGATGGATATAAAAGTACACGGACTTAGTAGAGAAATACTTAAGCAAGCACTTGATCAGGCAAAGATTGGCAGAGCACATATTCTTGAAAATATGCTAGAAGAAATTGCAGAACCACGTAAAGAACTTAGTCCTTTTGCACCAAGATTTATATCTATGAGGGTTGATCCCGATAAAATCAGGCTTGTTATCGGACCGGGTGGAAAGACTGTTAATAAGATTGTTGAAGAAACAGGGGTCAAAATCGACATATCAGATGATGATGTTGGATTCATTGCAATATATGCTGTCGATCAGGAAAGTGCTGAAAAAGCAAGAAAAGAAATCGAACTGATAACAAGGGATGTTGAGGTTGGAGAAGTATATGAGGGCGAAGTCAAAAGAATAATGCCTTTCGGAGCATTTATTGAAATACTTCCGGGGAAAGAAGGCCTCCTCCATATTTCTAAGATGGATAATAAGAGAGTTGAAAAAGTTGAAGATGTCATGAATCTGGGAGATATCGTTAAAGTTAAAGTTACAGAGATTGATAATCAGAACAGAATTAATCTCTCAAGGAAAGAATTACTTAACGATTAAGACACTGACTTAATTTTAGAAATGTATTATCTAGCGACTAATACTTAATAATTATGCTTAAGAAAAGATACAACACAAGGAATATGATCATTATAGCACTGGGTGTTTTCTGCAGTGCTATAATGATTTTGGTGCTTTTAAAAGGAAGTTTCCATCTTCCTCACATAGCTCTTGAACTGATAGGGTTGATAATTGCTATTAGTTTAGCTTTTATAGTCTTTTCCCTTACAACCGGTAGAGATGCAGTTATAGTCAATGAACCATCTGATTATCCCCCTGTGAATATCACACCGCCGCAGGCTGGATGTATACAGGATGGGACAATTGACGAAAGAGAGATTATCAGTACAATCTTTTTTCTCGCACACAGAGGATATTTTATAATAAAAGAATATGAATTGCAGAAATTCGAGTTTACATATATGAAGTATCCAATTAAGGAAGATCGTTCTATGAGACTACTTTTCAATGCGATATTTGGGAATGCACAGGAAGGCGATACGGTGAAGCTTACATCTGCTCAAGATAGACTTATTAAGGCTGTTCCTGAGTTTAAGAAACTTGTTCTCAAGAGCATAACCTCAAAGAAGAATAAAGAGATTGCCGCTCTCACCGGAAAAGTCAATGGGTTTATAGAAAGTCTAATCAATAACTCACCGGAGCATTATGAGGAGATTAGTCAAAAGGATGATGACTATTTTTATAAAATAATACCTTATGTTTATACATTCGCGATAGCATCAAAAATTCCGAGTAAGTTTGAGAAAATTGATGTTAAGACCCCTGACTGGTATATTCCGTATGGTACATCTGAAAACTATACTTTTAATGTTGTTATATACAGTGCAATGTTACGAAACTTACCCAAGCAGTTGCATCTAATATTAACTAAGGGATAAGGGAACAGACAATACTAAGATATAATAGACAGGCATAAGTAGAATTTATAAAAAGAGAGGCAAATGCCTCTCTTTTTATTTAATGTTTCTTTTGTTTTTTTCTTTTTCGATGTTTTCAGTAGGAAAATATAATGTCTTACTATCGCTGGTATCTTCCTCCTTTTTTGTTTTTTCTTCAAAGGCATGAGGATATTTTTCACGAACAGATCTTTCATCGCTCTCTCCGCGTAGATATATATACAAATAGTATATAAAAAAACCTATTAGACATATAAATCCTATGATTATTAGTGGCATAATTCTCCGCCTTTTATTTTCATACTTTATTTTAAAACAATTCTATACTGATTAATAAAAATCGTCAACTTTTGATTGAAGTTGATAGTTTATAATCGTGCAAAAATAGACAAAATATGCTAAAATAAGATGTTACGAAAAGAAGTTTTTTTGCGTACAAAAACTTCTTTATAAAGCATTCATATAATATTCAATTTCTGGAGGAATTTAATGGGTAATAATAAATCGCATGTCGGTGCACTACTACCAATTTTGGTATTTTTGATACTTTATCTTGGAAGTGGTATTTATTTTGAATACATCAACCCCATTGAAGGTGGCATGGGATTTTATGTAATGTCTGTTGTTGTATCGTTTGTCATTGCTCTGATTGTAGCACTTTATCAGGATAGAAGCAGAACCTTTGATGAAAAAATCCATATATGTGCAAAGGGCATAGGAGATGACAATATCACGATAATGATTTTTATCTTCCTGGTAGCAGGAGCCTTTAGTGGTATTGCAAATGCGTCTGGTGGTGCAAACAGCACGGCATATATGCTCCTAAGCATAATACCCGTTCAGTTTGCAATTCCAGGAATTTTCATTATTGCTTGTTTGATATCTATGGCTATGGGAACAAGTGTTGGCACTGTTACAGTGCTTGTTCCAATAGCGGCAGCAATTTCTCAAACTGCTGGTATTAACATTGCTTTATGTGTTGGAACAGTTGTTGGAGGTGCTATGTTCGGTGACAATCTATCTTTTGTTTCTGATACAACAATTGCAGCAACAAAGACTCAAGGTGTTGAAATGAAAGATAAGTTCAGGGTTAATTTTAAAGTTGCCCTACCTGCAGCTTTTATAACTCTTATAATATTAATCATAATCTCAATGGAAAGTGGTGCAGCAGAATTCGCAATCCAAGAATTTAACATTATACAGACTGTACCTTATTTTATAGTACTTTTTATCTCATTAATGGGGATCAATGTTTTTGTAGCGCTGTGTACGGGGGTATTGCTTTTTATTCTCACCGGTATTATTACAAAATCCCTTACTATTGCGTCAGCATTCAGTGCAATGGGGGGAGGAACTTCTGACATGTTTGAGACGATTGTAGTAGCAATTTTGGTAGCAGCAATCGGAGCGTTAATTAAAGAAAACGGCGGCTTTTCCGCAATTCTGAAATTTATCAAAAGTACATTTAAAGGAAAAAAAGGTGGAATGTTTGGAATCGGGTTGCTCGTTGCCTTAATGGATATTGCTACTGCCAACAATACAGTAGCGATTGTACTTGCCGGACCTATTGCAAAGGACATCTCTTCTGAATATGACATCGATCCAAGATATAGTGCATCAATACTCGATACATTTTCGTGTATTGCTCAAGGAATTATACCTTATGGTGCACAGCTGCTGATTGCGGTCAGCCTTGCAAATAGTGTAATAAAAGATGCAAATATAACTAGTTTGGATATAATGCCATATCTGTTTTATCAATTTGCTTTGATGATAATAGTTTCATTATCAATCGTTTTTTACAAAGATAATAAGGATATTAAAACAATAAATAAAGAATCTTTTTAAAAAAGTTATCCAATATATATCAATAATTAATCTTAAAAGGAGTTAAGCATATGTTTCAAAATTTATCTGATAAGCCTGTTGCCGAAGTTCAGAATGAGCAGGCTAAGCACTGGGAAGAAATAGATCTCTTAAAGTTATCTGTTAAGAGTAGGGAAGGAGCAAAGCCATTTGTATTTTATGAGGGTCCACCTACTGCAAATGGGAAACCCGGCATTCATCATCTTATGGCAAGAACACTTAAGGACTCTGTTAACAGATATAAGACTATGAGGGGTTATCAGGTTAAAAGAAAAGGTGGTTGGGATACTCATGGACTCCCTGTTGAAATTGAAGTAGAGAAAAAACTCGGCATGTCAGGGAAACAGGACATAGAAGACTATGGAATCAAAGAATTCAACCAACAATGCCGTGAATCTGTATTCACATACACAAACATGTGGAAGGATATGTCAGATAGAATGGCATACATGGTAGATATGGATAATCCTTATATTACCTATACCAACGACTATATTGAAAGTGAATGGTGGATTATCAAACAATTCTTTGATGCCGGACTTATTTATGAGGGGCACAAAATATTGCCGTATTGTCCAAGATGTGAAACAGGACTTGCATCACATGAGGTGGCTCAAGGATACAAAGATGTTAAAGTTAATACCATTGTTTGTAAGTTTAAAAGGAAAGGGACTGATAATGAGTACTTTCTCGCATGGACAACTACAGCGTGGACTTTGCCTTCTAATGTTGCACTTGCAGTGGGACCAGATATTGAGTATGTAAAAGCTAAAATAACTTCTGGTGATAATAATGGCAACTACATGTGGGTTGCAAAAGAGCTTGCTTCTAAAGTGCTTGAAAATGATGATTATGAAGTTGTTGAAACCCTCACAGGAAAAGAGATGGTAGGATGGGAATACGAACAGTTGATGCCATTTTGTGTTCCTGACAAAGGCAAAAAGGCTTTTATAGTTGTTTCCATGGACTATGTTTCTGTTGAAGACGGTACAGGTATTGTACATACAGCACCTGCTTTTGGTGAAGACGACTATCAGTGCGGTAGAAAATATGGACTTGCTGTACTTCAACCTGTTGATGAAAGAGGTCTTTTTACTGAAACACCTTGGGCAGGAAGATTTATAATGGAAGATGGACTTGATGTGGATATTATCAAGTATCTCGCATTAGAAGATAAAATTTATTCAAAACAAAAATTGGATCATAACTATCCGCATTGTTGGAGATGCGCAACACCTCTTGTATATTATGCCCATAAATCATGGTATATAGAGATGACAAAACTAAAAGAAGATCTCGTTGCCAATAATAACACAGTTAACTGGTTTCCTCCTTATGTTGGAGAGAAGAGATTTGGTAACTGGCTTTCAGAAGTCAAAGACTGGGCTATTAGTAGATCAAGATTTTGGGGGACTCCAATTCCTATATGGAAGTGCGAATGTGGAGAAATGAAATGTCTTGGATCAGTAGCAGAACTTATTGAAAATGCTAATCAGGAAATAGATGAAACAATAGATCTTCATAGACCCTTTGTTGATGACATTACAATTACTTGTCCTAAATGTGGCAAAAAAATGCACAGAATACCGGATGTAATGGACTGTTGGTTCGATTCAGGAGCGATGCCTTATGCACAGTGGCACTACCCGTTTGAACATTCAGATGATTTCGATGAAGAATTATTTCCGGCTGATTTTATTTGCGAAGGCATTGATCAGACCAGAGGATGGTTCTATTCTTTGATGGCAATTTCAACATTCATTAAAAAAAGGGCCCCATATAAGAATGTTCTTGTGAATGATCTTATCCTCGATAAAGAAGGTAAGAAAATGTCAAAGCATGTAGGTAATACTGTTTCGCCTTTTGAGATGCTTGATAAATACGGTGCCGATGCACTGAGATGGTATTTGGTATACACCTCGCCTGTATGGACTCCTACAAAATTTGATGAAGTCGGTGTCAATGAAGTCGTAAGTAAGGTGTTTAATACATTAAAAAATACATACAATTTTTTCTGCTTGTATGCAAATATAGATCATGTAACAACAAATATGCTCGATGTTCCATATGAAGTAAGACCTGAACTCGACAGATGGATAATGTCAAAATATAACAAACTTATTAAATCAACGACTGAATCTATGGATGCATATGATCATATGAGAACCGTTAGAGCTGTAAGTGAGTTTATAGTTGAAGATTTCTCAAATTGGTATATTAGAAGAGCTAGGAGAAGATTTTTTGCTGAAGGTATGGAGCCGGACAAAATGTCTGCATATGCAACTACATATGAAGTTCTGATAGGTTTGGCTAAGATGATGGCACCAATAGCTCCGTTTATATCAGACGAGATATATACAAAGCTTACTGATGAACCTACAGTTCATACTGCTCTTTATCCTGAGTGCGATGCAAAGTTGGTGGATGAAAAAGCAGAAGAAAGGATGGATCTTGTCAGAATTCTTGTAAATCTCGGAAGAAGCACTAGAGAACAAGAAAAACTTAAAGTAAGGCAACCTCTTAATAGTGTAATCGTAGATGGCAGATACAAGTCTATTATTGGAGATTTGACAGACTTGATTAAAGAAGAGCTCAATGTCAAGGCTGTCATATTTGAAGATGACCTCGATGACTTTATGAATTATTCGATAAAGCCTAATTTCAGGACAGCGGGTCCGATATTTGGAAAAGAAATCAAAGATTTCGCCACGAAACTTGCTACACTTGATGCAAAGGAAGTAATAGCAAAAATTTCTTCAAATGAAGCAGTTCGTGTTCAGGTAGGAGAAAAAGAAGTTGAATTAACTTCAGATTTGCTTGATATAAGAATATCGGCAAAGGACGGTTTTGCTGTTGGAATGGAGAATAACGTATTTACTATACTTGACACAACGCTTACACAGGAATTGATTGATCAAGGTTATGTAAGAGAAATAATATCCAAGATTCAGCAACTGCGTAAACAGGCAAATCTCGATATGATGGATAATATTAAGATTATGTTGAATGAAGATGAAGATATTTCAGCTGCTGTTGCTCAATCCAAGGACTTTATAATGAGCGAGACTATCGCGAAAGAGATTGTTGAGACAGATAATTTACCTAAGTTTGATATCAACGGACATGAAACCGGTATCAAAATTGAAAAGATATAAAAGGTTTTCATGAATAAAGAATCCTACAAAAAAAAGAATATACTATCATACGATCCTAAGGAGTTATCTGAAATTGTTTCAGGCTTTGGAGAGAAGGCTTTTCGTGCAAGGCAGGTATTCGGATGGGTTACAAAAGGAATAGAATCTTTCGAAGAGATGACTAATGTACCGGCAAAGCTTATATCTTCACTTGATCAAGTATATTATACAGGTCTTCCGGATATCATAACGGAACAAAGAGATAAAGACGGAACAATCAAATGTTTATATGAATTTCCTGATTTCACAAGGGTAGAATCTGTTTTCATGCGCTACAAATATGGAAACTCTATATGCATATCATCTCAAGCAGGTTGCAGGATGGGTTGTAGTTTTTGTGCTTCAACATTAAATGGACTTGAGCGAAATCTCACTGCAGGTGAGATGTTTGGAGAAGTCCTCAAGATGATCAAGCTGACAGGAGAAGATATTAGACATATTGTAATAATGGGAATGGGTGAACCTTTCGATAATTACGATGAAGTTTCTAAATTCTTAAGGATTATCCATGATAAGGCGGGATACGGTATTAGCTATAGGAATATTACTGTTTCTACATGTGGTCTTATACCTGCTATAAAGCGTTTTGCAAAAGACTTTCCACAGGTTAATCTGGCAGTTTCCCTTCATGCACCTAACAATAACACTAGAAGAAAACTGATGCCAATCGCATCGTCGTATCAATATAATGAATTGATTGATGCTTGCAAAGAGTACACAAAACAAACAGGCAGAAGAATAACATTCGAATATGCATTAATACATGGAGTAAATGACTCAACTGAGGATGCTGAGGAGCTGGCAAAACATTTAAAAGGGTGGCTTGCACATGTTAACTTAATTCCTTTAAACAAAGTTAAAGAAAAAAAGTATGAGGGATCAAGAAGTAACGCTGTAGTAAGATTTCGAGATATTCTAGAAAAAAACAATGTTCCAGTTACAGTCAGAAGGACTCTTGGATCAGATATCGACGCAGCTTGTGGGCAACTGAGACGAATTTAAATGATTCAGGTAGGAGGATTATATGAGAATTATAGTAGACGGAATGGGAGGAGATTATTCTCCTGAAGAAGTCGTTAAAGGTGCGATAAAAGCAGCAAGAGAAACTCAAGAGACAATAGCAATAATAGGTCCAGAAAAGGAACTTAGCAAATTGCTTAGAAAACACTCTTGTAAGCTGGATAATATCGAGATAATCAATGCCTCTGAAGTAATAACTAATAATGAAACACCTGCTTTGGCTGTGAAGAAAAAAAAGGATTCAACGATTGTCAAGGCAATGCGGATGCTCAAGGATGAAGAAGCCGACGCTTTTGTTTCGGCAGGAAGCACAGGCGCACTTCTCAGTGCCGGTCTGTTAATACTTGGTAGGATAAAAGGTATAAAAAGACCTGCAATTGCAGCATGGGTTCCCAAGATTGGTAAAACGGGAACAACACTTTTGCTTGATTGTGGTGCAAATGTTGATTCAAAACCTGAGTATATAGTTCAAAATGGAATAATGGGCAGCATGTTTGTAAAAGGCGTCAAAGGTATTGATGACCCATCAGTTGGACTTCTGAATATCGGAGTTGAGGCTGAAAAGGGTGATGATTTACATAAACAAGCATATGATAAGCTTATGAATAGCTCTGTTAATTTTACAGGGAACGTTGAAGGACGAGATGTCATATCCTGCGATATAGATGTTGTTGTTACTGACGGTTTTTCCGGAAATATTTTCTTAAAAAGTTCTGAAGGAATGTCTCTAGCTATTATGGGAAGACTCAAAGATAAGATGTCTGAAGGAATAGCTGCCAAAACAGGAGCTTTTCTTGCATATAGCAAACTAAAGGACATAAAGAAGGAATTTGATTATTCAGAGGCTGGAGGCGCACCGATACTGGGTCTCAAGGCCCCTGTTTTAAAGCTACATGGAAATTCCAAGGCAGAAGAGTTTTATTATGCAATAATGAAGGCTGTGCCTTACGTAGAAAACAAAGTTACTGAAACAATAACAGAAACAGTAAATAAGAATAAGAAATGGTTTTGATGTGGCAGAACGATATATGAAAAATAAAGATTTATCAGATATTGTAAAATATAAGTTTACAGATCAAGAGCTATTCAAAATGGCTTTGACTCACAGTTCATATGCTTCAGAACAAGGGATGAGCTATGAGTTTAACAATGAAAGGCTTGAATTTATAGGCGATGCTTATATTGATGCTGTTGTAGGGGCTAAACTTTTTTCAATAATGAGCACTTCGCAGGAAGGAATATTATCAAGAGCAAGAGCTGATGTTGTTTGTGAAGAATCTCTCGCTAATGTTGCAAGAGATATAGATCTTGGAAAATATTTATACCTTGGTAAAGGTGAAGATTTGAGCGGTGGAAGGAATAAGGATTCAATTCTTGCTGACGCACTGGAGGCATTGATAGGTGCAATAATTCTAGACGGAGGCTATGAAGAAGGAAGTCGAGTTATTCTAAATCTTCTGGATCAAAAAATCAGACTTGCAGTCAAAGGGAAGCTGAACAAAGATTTTAAGACAAAGCTTCAAGAAAAAATTCAAGAGAAATATCAGACAGTTAAGATTAATTATAAGTTAATATCAGAAACCGGTCCTGATCATGACAAGATGTTTACTGTTGATGTCGTTGTTCAAAACAAAGTTTTAGGAAGAGGCAGAGGTAAAAGCAAAGCTAAAGCGGAACAGGCTGCTGCTCAAGATGTTCTTTTGAAAGGGGAAATATAGTTGTATTTTAAACGAATAGAATTACAGGGGTTTAAATCATTTGCCGATCCCGTTTCAATTGAACTAAATGATGGAGTGACATGTATCATAGGACCCAACGGCAGTGGAAAAAGCAATATAAGCGATGCTCTTAGGTGGGTACTTGGCGAGCAAAGCTCAAGGCAGCTTCGTGGTGGTAAGATGCAAGATGTTATTTTTGCAGGAACAGCAACGAGAAAGCCCCGTGGAATGGCAGAAGTTTCTCTTGTAATAGACAACACAACAGGAATACTTCCTTTAGAATATACCGAAGTTGTTGTAACAAGGAGAATGTATAGGTCCGGAGAAAGCGAATATCTTATCAATGGAAATCAAAGCAGGCTCAGAGATATACGTGAATTATTTATGGACACAGGAATCGGAGTTGAGGGATATTCGATAATAGGTCAAGGCAAGATCGCCGATATCGTCAGTACAAAACCTGAAAATCGTCGCAGAATTTTTGAAGAAGCGGCAGGGATTGTTTTATACAAAACGAGAAAAGCTGAGGCGGAAATCAAGCTTAAGTCTGCAACAGATAATATAGAGAGAGTAAGAGACATTATTTCGGAAATTGAATCAAGAATAGGTGGGCTCAAACTAGATTCTGAAAAAGCAACCGAGTATGTTGAACTCAGAAATAAATATAGATATCTTGGTATTAATATAATTCTACATACACTTGCTAGCCTTACTAAAAGTATTGATGAAGGTACAGAGGAACTTGAGGGAATTCAGTCAAGATTAATTGATTCTGAAATAAAAAACAAATTATTAGACGAAACAATTGAAAAACAAAGAGAATTAGATGCAGATTATACTAAGGAGTACGACACTGCAAATCAACTATTAATTTCAAAAATTGACGAGCTTAATACTATATCAAGTGGAGGCAAGCTTAATGCTGAAAAATTAAGCAATATAAACAAGGAAACTGTAAGAATTTCTGAAGAGATTGCTGAAGCAGAAAAAAAGCTTTCTAAAGAAAACTCAATATATAATGATCTTGAAGCGAAAGAAAAAAGCCTTACACAAGAAACGGAAGCGGTTAAGCTAGAACATGCCGATGCTGTTATTAAATTTAATTACAACAATCAAAAGGTCGTTTCATTGAATATTGATATTGAACGGTCAAAAAGTAGAATGATTGACATTAATAATAAAAATATTTCTAGTAATGCTGAAATTTCAACTCTTGAGAATTATAAGAAAACTTTAGCAGATAGAGAATCTGTCATTTTGCAGAATCTTTCAGGTCAAAACGATATAAATACTGAGAAAAAGCATGAAATCGAAGAGATTAACTCCAAACTCAATATAAAAGAGGCTGAGTTAAGTAAAATCAAAAAGGAAATTGAACTGATTAAAGATAATATGTTATCTGAAAATAAAACCTTTTTGGATATCAACGCTAAAATTGATGCACTCTCTATAAAAACAAATAGCGCAATATCGCGTATGAATACCATTCAAGAGATGGAAAATAATTATGAAGGATATAATAATGCAGTCAGGTTATTGATGAAACGGTCTTTAGACGGCATTATTGGAACTGTTTCTGATTTAATTGATGTCCCAGACGGATATGAGACTGCCATCGAGACATCATTAGGCGGTTCTCTTCAGAACATTGTTTGCACTAACGATCATGTGGCAAAATCAGCTATCAATTGGCTAAAGTCGTCATCGGCAGGGAGAATTACATTTCTACCTATAGAATCTGTAACATCGAACGTTATTCCTTTAGAAAGTGATGTCGTACATTCTACAGGCTATCTCGGACTTGCATCAAACATAGTATCGTGTGATGACATTTATAAAGAAATTATTAATTATCTTCTGTGTAGAGTTATGGTTGTCGATAGTATGGATAATGCCATCAGAATTTCCAAAAAAAACATCAGAGGTTTTAAAATTGTTACCCTTGAAGGAGAAGTCATTAATTCTTCAGGTGCAATTACGGGGGGGAAATACCTGAATAAGTCCGCAAACCTTTTGGACAGAAAAAAAGAAATATCTGAGCTAGCTCTTAAGATACAAAAATACAAACAAGAGACAGAAACTTTTATTGCTAAGAAGAACATAATTGAAAACAACATTAAAGATCTAGAGTTAGATAAAATTTCCAAAGGAAAGACGGTTCATGAACTTGAAATTCAAATAAATGTACTGAATTCCGATTTGGAATATCTTAAAAAAATTATTCAAAATGAAGAAGAAGCAAAGCAAAGACTAGAGAGCGAATTACAAATACTTAGGAAAGATTATGAAGACGCTGAATCAATGATTAGCGACTACAGGAAAAAGATTGCAGAAGCAGAAGCAGAGCTCGAACAACTCGAAAAGGATGTTCAACTTATGATTACAGAAGCCGATAAGATAAAATCGGTTCTCAAAGAAGACAACGAACTTATAGTTTCTCTTAAAGTTAAATTAAGCGAGCGAGAGGCTAGAATACTCTCACAAAACGAGTTGATTGAGAGAGTTAGAGATACAATAATAGATATCAAATCAGAAATTGAAGAAAAAACATCCTCTGCAAATGAGCTTGAAAATTTAAAGAAACTTCTTACAGAAAGTGGCGAAGTTTCAGGAGAGCAGGAAATTAAGCTTCGAAGCGATAAGGATCGGATAGAAAATAGAATTTCTGAGCTTATGCTTTTGATGGATGAGAACCGCAAAGATAATAACGAAGCACTCAATAGACAAAAAGAAATCTTAGAAGAAGTAGATCGTATTAGAGATGAGAAGTATAAACTTGAGATGAAAACTACTCGCAACGAAACTCTTATCGAAGCCCAAAAAGAAAAACTTTGGGATGAATTTGAGGTATCATATGTCGAAGCCCTTGATATGAAGGACCCTCATTTTGCCATAACATCAGGGAATAAGGAAATGAGAGAAGTAAAATTGCGTATGGTCGAACTTGGTGATGTCAATATAAATTCTATCGAGGAATATAAGGCTGTAAGTAAAAGATATGAATTTATGACAACACAAGAGGCTGATCTTACTAGGTCTATGGATGAACTTAAAGATATAATTAAAAATATGGATAAGACCATAAAATCAAAATTTAAAGAGAATTTCGATCAGGTTGTTCTCAATTTTGAAGAAACTTTTAAAGAGCTTTTTGGCGGAGGGTATGCAGAATTAAGTCTTGAGGACGAGACAAAGCCGTTAGAATCTGGAATAGAAATAACCGCACAGCCACCCGGAAAGAAGCTCAAGAATATTAACCTGCTTTCTGGTGGTGAGAAAACACTTACAGCCATTGCGCTTATGTTCGCTGTCCTTAGGACAAAGCCTACACCTTTTGTTATTCTTGATGAGGTGGAAGCGGCACTTGATGAAGTAAACATTGAAAGATTTTCTGATTATTTAAGGAAATTTGATGATATACAGTTCGCATTGATAACACATCAAAAAGCTACAATGGAACGTGCAGACATTCTTTATGGTGTGACGATGCCTGAGCAAGGAATATCTAAGATACTTTCGTTAAAGCTTGGTGATGATTTTGATCCTGAAGGATTATCATAGAATATAGACGGGAGGAATTATGAGGCTTTTTGAAAAGAAGTCAGCATTTAAAAAGTTTGTAGACAGCATTACAAACGTTATATACGACAATCCAGAGCTTGGCCCTCAATTCATGGAAGAGCTTGAAGAGTCGCTTATTATGTCTGATATTGGTATTCATACCTCAGATAAGATAATGTCAGAACTCGATAAAGCAATAAACGAGAAATATATTATCACAAAAGATGGAATAATTAAGGAATTCACTTCAATTATCGAGAGACTGATTGATAAGGGTAGCAGAAATAAAATGTCAGAGAATTATCCTTTGATAATCTTAATGATAGGCATTAATGGTGGGGGCAAAACTACAACTATTGCAAAGCTTGCAAATATATACAAGAAAAAAGGTAAAACGGTTATGTTGGCAGCTGCAGATACATTTAGAGCAGCTGCTGCAGAGCAGCTTCAGACTTGGGGAGACAGGGTAGGTGTCAGGGTAATTAAACACGAAGAAGGAACAGATCCAACCGCTGTAATATATGATGCAATTCAGTCCGCCAAGTCCAACGATATCGATGTTCTTATCTGTGATACAGCAGGTCGCTTACAAAATAAGACAAACCTTATGAATGAACTTGAGAAGATGAGTCGAATCATATCAAAAGAGTTTCCAGAAGCAACAAGAGAAAATCTTTTAGTTATCGATGCAACAACAGGTAAAAATGCCATTAATCAAGCTGAAGAATTTTCAAATATAACTGATATCACTGGTATTATTCTAACTAAGATGGATGGAACTGCACGAGGGGGCATTTCAATCACAATAACCGATGAATACGATATGCCAATCAAATTTATTGGTATGGGAGAAGGACTTGGTGACCTCATTCCGTTCGATGCACATGAGTTTGCGGAGGGAATTTTTTATGAGTAAACCTGTACTTGCAATTGTTGGCCGACCAAATGTTGGTAAGTCGACATTTTTCAACAGAATAATAGGGGAGAGAAGAGCGATTGTAGAAGATGTTCCTGGCGTAACAAGAGACCGTATATATGCAGAGACTGAATGGAACGGTAAGGAATTTGCGGTTATTGATACCGGTGGAATTGAGGTTAATACGAACGACACAATACAATCCCAGATGAGAGATCAGGCGATTATGGCGATTGATATGGCTGATGTAATTTTATTTATGACAGATGGGAAGGAAGGTCTTACAATAGCCGATAGAGAAGTTGCAGATATTCTTATGAGGACTGGTAAAGATGTCATTTTGGTAGTTAATAAGGTCGATTCTCATTCCAAAGCATATGATATGATATATGACTTCTACGAACTTGGTTTTGGAGAACCAATTCCTATCAGCGCGGCGAACATGACTAATATTGGGGATCTTCTTGATAGAATAGTAGATGGATTTCCTGAAGATGCATTCGAAGATGAAGAAGAAAGAACAATGATTGCCATAATAGGTAAACCAAATGTTGGCAAGTCATCTCTGGTAAATGCTCTAACAGGAGAAAAAAGAGTTATTGTTTCTTCCATATCTGGGACCACAAGAGATACAGTAGATACTCCTTTCGAATATCAAGACAAGAAATACACTCTTATCGATACTGCCGGCTTACGGAAAAGAAGCAAGGTAAGTGATAATATTGAAAAATACAGTGTTATCAGAGCTATTGCTGCCATTGAAAGATGTGATGTATGCGTGCTGATGATTGATGCAGAAGAGGGCTTAACAGAGCAAGATAAAAAAATTGCAGGCTATGCCCATGAAGCGGGCAAGGGTCTTATGATTGTAGTGAATAAATGGGACCTTATTCAGAAAGATACCAATACGATGAGAGACTTTGAGAAAACTATCCGATCAGAGCTCCTATTCGCCTCATATGCGCCTGTTATTTTTGTTTCTGTTTTACATAAACAAAGACTTATGCAAATAATCAAAACAGCAGGTCATATTGCAGAACTTAGAGGAATGCGTATACCTACGGGCAAACTTAATAACATAATTGAAGATGCGGTAATGATGAGACAACCTCCATCAGACAAAGGTAGAAGACTTAAGATATACTACGGAACACAAGTTGGAACTAAACCACCACTGTTTTCCTTCAGTATAAATGATCGAGAACTTGTTCATTTTTCATATTCAAGATATATAGAGAACAGAATACGAGAAGCTTTTGATTACGAAGGCACGTCATTAAAATTTGTTTGGAATGAAAGAAGAGGTGAACAACAATGACTGCGGGTATTATTGTTAAATTGGTAATTCTAGGAGTTGTTACGTATGCAATAGGGAATCTAAATCCAGCCAGAATTATCGCTAAATTATATGGAGTGGATATTACAAAAGAAGGCAGCGGAAATCCTGGAACCACTAATATTATAAGAACA
Organism: Clostridiales bacterium; assembly: GCA_012735145.1. GTDB lineage: Bacteria > Bacillota > Clostridia > Peptostreptococcales > Anaerovoracaceae > Crickella. The sequence goes on from JAAYIA010000066.1 coordinate 16,371, forward strand.
ATTGGGATAAAATCAGGTCTTATTAATCTTGGCCTCGATGTCCTAAAGGGTTTTATTGCGGTGAGAATAGGTATGCAAGTTGCTGGATTCAAGGGAGGGATGATAGCCTTTGCTTGTGTAATTGTTGGGCATTGTTTCCCTGTCTTATACAAATTCAAAGGGGGAAAAGGAGTAGCTGCCTCTTTTGGTGCTGCACTTGCCTTAAACTGGACAAGCGCACTTGCTATGCTGATTATTGCAATAATTGTATTTGCAATCTCACGCAGAGTATCGCTTGCTTCGATTATTGCTGCACTCTCATATCCCTTCTTGATGTACTTTTATGAACCCAAAGGAGCAATCTTTGCCGTTGGGGTAATGGTGTTTGTTCTTATAATGCATACTTCTAATATAAAGAGACTAAAGAACGGAGAAGAGGCACCTCTGACTTTTGGACAAAAGGAAAAATCAGATCCGGATTTCACGAAAGATCAAGGAAATATAAAGACAGATGTCAATGTCAAAAAAGACTCAGTAATAACAAGCGAAGAGAAAAAAAATATTCTTAATAATAATCAGGAGTTTAATGATATGGAAAGTGGAGAATCCCCTATTGC
>JAAYIA010000067.1 GCA_012735145.1 Clostridiales bacterium
CAAGGAATTAAAGTTCTGTCGTTGAGCAAGACTAACATCGCAAAAACAGAAATTATGTATCCCCAAAATATAGATGAACAAGAAAGGGTTGGCTCATTTTTCGCTAACCTCGACAACCTCATCACCCTTCATCAGCGTGAGTTAAATTTGCTAAAAAATATGAAGAAATCACTACTACAACAAATGTTTGTTTAAAGGAAATAAAAGAACATGTTAAATATAAACATTGGAACTACTGAAGTAAAAGTTACAAATGCTAGAGATAGTACTTCAAAACTATGGGAAAGGGCGAATAAGTTGCATAACATTAAAAAGACTGCACCGAAGGTAATCCTTCGGTGCAGTCTTTTTTCTATGGCTATATGTAAGGTATTTTAAGGTTTATTTTGCTGAGGCTTTCTTAACTGCCAGATATACAGGGAGGCCGATAAGTGTAACCGCTACGCTGCAGAGGGATAAGATTGTTGCCGTAAGTCCTGACAGAAATATTTGGCTGATAATTACATACAATCCACTAAGTATTGCAAGAGCAGGGATTACAGGGTAGCCCGGAACCTTGTATTTGCGTTCCCATTCAGGATGCTTCTTGCGTAGAGATATAACGCAAGTGAATGTCAATGTATAGAATATCCAGCAAGAGAAAACACCGATATCTGTAAGAAGATCAAATTCGCCTGAGAGAGAGTACAGACAAGCAAGTATTCCCACTAACAGAATTGAGTTTGCAGGAACCTGGTTGTCATTAAGTTTTGCCAAGTGCTTGCTTCCCGGAAGGGTGTTTTGAACGGCCAGTTGATAAGCCACTCTTGAACCGGACATAAGGAATCCGTTTCCTGCACCGATAACGGAAATAATGATTCCGATTTTGATAATCAGTCCGCCGGATGCTCCGAATAACTTTGTTGCTACTGCAGAAGCAGGAGACTCTATCATCATAAGCTCGTTAGCAGGAATTACCCATAGATAAGCTAAGTTTATTAGGATATATACCGCCATGATAATGGAAACGCCGCCAACGATAGCTCTTGGAAGATCTCTTCCCGGATTTTTCATCTCTCCTGCAATCGTACCAACGTTTGTCCAGCCTTCAAAAGCAAAGAGGACAGCCAGAAGTGTTGCACCAAGAACACCTGCCGGATTCATTTCGCCGGCAACCATAGGAGAAACGATAGGATTTCCACCGCCACCCCAGAGGAAACCGAAGATCATTATGACAAAGAGAGGTATAAGTTTGCAGATGGTTGATATAATCTGCATTCCACTTGCGGCCTTAGACCCTAGAATGTTCAAAAATACCAGCAAAATGATGACGAGTATTCCTATAGGTAGAGCAAATTTCTCTCCAAAATATACACTGAGCTCGCTTCCTACTTTAACTCCGTAGCCTGCAAGAAAAGCGGGATAGAATATGATGATCTGCATCCATCCTGCAAGGAAGCCAAGCTTTTCATTGTAAACATCACTCAAATATGCGACCATTCCGCCGGTCTTTGGAATAAGAACGGCTACTTCTGCGAATGTGAGGGCTGCAAAGATGCTGATGATGCCCCCGAGAAGCCATGCAAGCATACCCATTCCCGGAGCTCCTCCGGTAGCATTGTAGATAGCATAAGGTTTGAAGAAAACTCCTGCCCCTATAACGCATCCAACGACTATGGACATTGCGGTGAAAACGCCAAGATTTTTCTTCATTTTTCTTTCCTGGTCCATTTTAAATCATCCTTTCGTGTTAGGGTGTTTGAAAATAGCTAACATATAAAAAGAGAATATACGAGCTACCAAAAAAATAGTTGCCCGGATATTCTCTGTAAATGTACCTGAAAGATTTGCTTCTTCGGTGACCGTTAAACGGTTCTCTCCAGAGGTTCGTACACAAAGGGTATGTTTACCTGAAAGGTTCTATGTGACTTGGCTAATCACATATTGCATCGTCGGTTTTCTCTAAATGGTCGAGAATATTTCCCCATTGCTTTGACCGAATTTATTGATTTGAATTTTAGCATGCTATCATTAGATGTCAACGGTTTATGAAAATTTATTTATTAAAAATTTTTATGATAAAATACCAATAACTGGAGGCATGATATGAGAATTAACAAAACCAATGACAAGCATGTGTTCAATTACAGCTGTGAGAGCATACCTTATATATCGTTTGATATGCTGGATAAACTGGGATTCCCGAATGCGTATACGACAAGGTACATATCATACGATGAGAAAAGCGGTGAGGGTATCAA
>JAAYIA010000068.1 GCA_012735145.1 Clostridiales bacterium
AATTGTGATGCAGATGCTGTATTTGCGGTATATCCTTTCAGTCCACAGCAGGCGATTGGAGACGCGATTATAAAGTATTCTTATATTCCTGTATTTTGTGGTGTGGGAGGGGGTACGACAAAAGGAATTCGAACGATTGGTCTTGCCAAAGATACGGAAGCGAGTGGAGCAATGGGGATTGTTTTGAATGCTCCGATATCCAATGTAAATTTATCGGCTGTATCTAAAGCTGTAGATATTCCATCTGTAGTTACGGTTACAAAGGAAGACACAAATATACAGGCGAGAATTTACGCAGGTGCATCAATACTCAATGTTGCAGCAGCAGAGAATACCCCGAAGATAGTAGAAATAATTCGCAAGGAATTCAAAGATATTCCGATTATTGCATCAGGGGGAAAAACCGAGGAATCAATAGTTGCAACAATTAAGGCAGGAGCAAATGCAATAACATATACACCACCTTCAAACAAGGAGCTTTTTTCATCTATGATGAAGCAATATAGAGAAATGTGATAGTCTTTAAAGACAACATATTAAAGGGGGGGAGAAATGACTTATTCACCAAAGTTATCGTCCGCATTTAACGACACGTTTTTAAGAAGTAACCATATTTCATCTCAATCGGGAATGTGTTCATTCTGCACAGAGGAGTGTAGTGGGACATGCGAAATTGCACTTGCAGCGGTCTTGGGACAAAGAACAGTTTACCCTACAAATACAGGAAATAACCAGGTAGGTTCGGAGAAACTGTATCCCGTTGACTTTTCTCACTTCAACATCAATGGTCGTGTGTTTGGAGCAATTGGGGCCAATGAAACTTATGAAGAGGCTAATATATATAATGTAGGCCTTGAGAGAGAGTACGGGAAGTTTAATCCCGTTAAACTTGCTTTGCCGATTATTCTGCCGGCACTGATTAAGCTAAATTGGAAAGATTATTTTGCCGGTGCTGCAATGGCAGGGGTAACCTGTGTAATCGGAGAGGAGGCAAGAGATAAAGACCCTGAACTCAAAATTGAAAACGGTAAAGTCGTTGAGTTTAAACTATTGAAGACTATATTAGACTCTTTCCGAAAATACTACCGAGGATATGGACAAATTGTATTACAATGCAATGTTGAAGATGATATGCTAGGAATTCCCGAATACGCATTGAATGAATACCAGTTGGAAGCCATAGAGTTTAAGTTTGGGCAAAGTGCGAAAGGCACACAACCGGCAAGAAAACTCAAGGATAGAAAGGACGCACTTGAAAAACAAAAGAATGGCTTATTGGTATTTCCTGACCCCATGGATCCTGACATCATCACAAAAGCAGAAAATGGAACTTGTCCAAACTTTTACTCTTATGGGAGACTGCCTCTATGGGATGAAAAATATCTGATTGGAAGAATTGAGAAGTTGAGAGAAATGGGCATCAAAAACTTCTATTTAAAGATGGCAGGATATGATAAGGAAGACATAGAGAGGGTAATAAAAATTGGTAGCAAGGCCGGAGTAGATATGATTACTTTTGATGGAGCAGGAGGAGGAAGCGGATATAGCCCAAGTAAGATGATGAATGAATGGGGCTTGCCTACTGTAAATTTAGAAGACTCCGTATGCACAATTGTTAAGGACCTAAAAACTAATGGCGAATATATCCCGGCTATTTCTATTACCGGAGGATTTGCATCTGAAGATCAAGTTTTTAAAGCACTGGCGCTTGGTGACGGAGATATTACTGCAGTAGGTCTATGTCGAGCTTCGATGACAGCGGCTATGACGGGCAAGAATATCGGAGAACGAATAAAAGAAGGGGATATACCAAAAAATATGGAAAAATTTGGAAACACAGTCGAAGAGCTTTATGGCGATCTTGCAGATTTAAGATCTATATATGGTGAGCAAGCTGATAAGTTTTCTTTGGGAGCGGTAGGAGTCTTTTCTTATTTAAATAAGATTGCTTTTGGGATAAAGCATTTTGCAGCCTTAAATCGCAAGTTCGATATATCTTATCTTGATAGGAGCGACTTAATCCCTCTGACGGTTTCGGCTAAGGACATTCTAGATAATAAATAGTAAATTTTTATAAACAGAAAAGGGCAGATCGGAATAATCCATCTGCCCTTTTTATTGAAGTTGTTTATCTCTAATTGAAGTTGTTTAGCTTTATTGGTTATGCGAAATAATATGTATAGAAGCAGTTTACTTTCCTGCAGCCTTAGCAGCTTTCTTAGCAGCTTTTGCAGCAGCAAGGCCGTCATCATATTCGCCGGAATCCTTTCTTCTCCAGAAGTCCTTTGTTTCTTTAACAACAACACCTGAAAGTGCGAATAGGGCGATAAGGTTAGGAAATGCCATCATTCCGTTTGTAATATCTGCGAATGTCCATACAAAGCTGAGTGACAGGAAAGGTCCTACAGCTACAGCAAAGATATAGAGCCATCTATAAAATATGCATGCCTTAGGATTCTGGTTAGTCAGATAGTCGAAACATCTTTCAGCATAGTACTCCCAACCAAGAATTGTTGTGAATGCGAAGAGCGCAAGCGAGATAGATAGAA
>JAAYIA010000069.1 GCA_012735145.1 Clostridiales bacterium
CCACCCATGCCACCGCTGATAATAACATTTACACCACGGTCGGCAAGGAAATTCGGTAGAAATCCAGGTTTGTGACCAGGATTAGGAACGGTTTCAGTATTGATAATCTCACTTTTATCGGTGTCAAAAAGCATAAATCCTTCACAATGTCCAAAATGCTCAGTTACCGTTCCGTTCTCACTTGCTACAGCAATTCTCATCATATTAATTTCCTCCAATTTTCTGTTTTATTATATTAATCTATATAATACTCCTTTTCAGCAGATAAACCTAAATTTTCTCTGCTTAAGATAGGAATATATCTTATACCAACTATTTAATAATACGCCTGCCTTTAATCATCACTGTTATCATAAAGCAGATTCATTATTTTGTGGTAGATCTCTGTAACCTCAGTCCCTGATTTACAGTCTATGTCTACAATACTTTGACCATTATTTATAGCCTTTACAGCTCCCGAGTCAAAAGATACTCTTCCAACAAAGGGTAGCCCTTGTTCATCACAAAATTGCTCTATCTTCTCTGAGTTTTTGATGTTGGTATCATACTTATTTATACATACCGCCGTCTCAATTCCGAATTTCGCTGCTGTAATTATAATTCGTTCCATATCACTGATACCTGAAATTGACGGTTCTGCAACTATTAACACCATATCCACACCGCTAAGTGATGCAATAACAGGGCAACCTATCCCGGGCGAGCCATCAATAATGGCAAGTTTCGCATCGCTTGCTGCCGACTTCATCTGTTTTTTTACCTCGGTGACAAGCATTCCGGAAGTGCCGCTACCCATTCTGAGCTGTGCTGTTGAAAATGCTTTTACCTCATCAGAATACAGCATTAACTCTCCGGCTACTGCCGGTTCCATACCTACAGCTCCCACAGGGCAAACATACTCACAAACTCCACACCCTTCACAGGCAAAGAAATCAACTTTATAATCAGGCTCTGCACTAATTGCATCAAACCGACAATTTTGTCTACACTGGTCACATCTAATACACAAGTCAGTATTTATCTTCGCTTTTGGCAACCCATAATAATCTTTTTTTTGGGGCTCCCTATCCCATCCGGTGATAAGGTGAAGATTAGGAGCATCCACATCACAATCTGCATAAGCCTTGGCATCAGCCAGTTTAATAAACGCACTTGCTATTGTGGTTTTTCCTGTGCCGCCCTTCCCACTAAGGATTAGTAGCTGCTTCATGCTGCACCTCCTTTGTCACCGTCTCAAGCAGATTAGAAAAAAGCTCACGGTATTTTTCATTTTTATTTACAGCGATCTCTGCATTGGAATTCAGCGTTCCCAGTTCATTGTCAAAGGGAATTCTACCTACAATCTTAATGTTTTTTTCTAAGCAAAACTGTTCTGCCGGATTTTCTTCTTGCAAGCATTTATTCAAAACTACCCCAAAAGGTTTATTAAACAACTTGACCAGCTCGTATACCATGTTGAGGTTATGAACACCAAATAATGTAGGCTCAGCTACCAATACACAATAGTCTGCATCTTTGATACTTTCCATTACGATACAGGCGCTTCCGGGAGGACAGTCGATAAAAGTGAGCTGATTTGTCTGCGGACTGTTCTCGACAAGCAGTTTCTTTATAATAGGAATGCCCGTAGCTTCACCGGTGTTTAACCTTCCCGTCCACACCGTTACTTCGTCAGAAATTCCTTTTTGTACTTTTCCGATCACCTTTTCTTTTTCTGTCAGTGCTTTTTCAGGGCAAAGCAAAACACATCCACCACAGGAATGACATACATCATCAAAGACAATCAGCTTATCTTTGATATAAGCAAGGGCATTAAAATTACAGAAATCAACGCACTTGCGACATCCATTGCACAGTTCATTATCCACCTTTGGAATTCGTACTGATATTTCTTCTTCCTGAATCCCTTCAGGCTTTAGGAACAGATGCCCATTAGGCTCTTCAACATCGCAGTCTACATATGTCGATACTTTAGCTGCCGCAGCTAAATTTACCGATACCAGTGTTTTGCCTGTGCCACCCTTGCCACTTAGTACAGCAATTCTCATATTAATTGCCTGCGTGCCCATGAAATCCGGCATGAATTTCTTCCAGGATGGGTAGCTTCCCGTCAGTAAATGCTGCGAGATTATCCTTTATTGAAGAGAATGTCGTTTTATATATTTTGATATCGGCAGCTTTAATCACATCAGCGGCATTTTGACCACATCTAGGCGTCAACAAAGCATTTGCTTTATTATCTACTATTATTTGTGCAGCTTTAATCCCTGCGCCACCTGTACTTGTTTCGGCCGTGTTATCAATAAACTCACTTCCTTTGGTTTCTGTATCATAAACAAGAAAATAAGGAGCGCGTCCAAAGGATACACATACACTGGACTCCAAGTTTTTTTCATCTACCGGAATTGCTATTTTCATAAGAACCCTCCGTTCTTTTCATTTTTCAATAATTTTTAATTGCATTTTATAACGCTCGTACTACAAGGCTTTAATCTTTGTCAATAACAATGTCATACTCGACATTCTTATCAGTCATCTTGATTTTCATTATACGTACAAGGTTTTCCACGCCTACGCCTATGACAATCTCGGCCACAGCCGGCTCCCAATCCATCACAGAGCCTATATTCGCCCCCTTCAATAAAAAGGACTTTTCCATTAACCAATGACTGTGCCAATTTTTTTCTGGCATCGATATAAATACCTTGAACGGTGCTGCGAGCCACATTCATCTGCGTAGCACACTCTTCTTGTGTAAAGCCCTCTAAATCGATAAGTCTTATAGTCTCATACTCATCAACGGTCATATTTACATGGTTTTCTGCATCACCTGAGAAATCAAGAGGTCCGAATCGTTTGCTTTCAGGTAAACTACAGACTTTTCTTAATTTTCTTGGTCTCGCCATAATTTATTACCTCCATCCTAATCAGAAATAACTAGAGCGTCCTCCAGTTATTCCTGATGACCTTTAGATGATCCTTAAAGGTTCTCTAATTCCTTATCAATGGCTTCGAGCCTTTCTTGCAATATGGTTTTCTGTTCACTAAGTAGTTCTTTTTGTGTTTGTGATGAGGCCTCAAGACCTCTACCAAAGCCACGACCGAAACCGCGTCTGCAAGCAAGGCCAAGGCCTAAACCTCTTCCAGTCATTGATCCAGCTCCCTTTGGGCCGGTTCCATCTCCTCTTGGCATACAAATTCACCTCCTTTTAGTTATTGGCATATGCCACTTACATTTTTATTATAGCAGGTTATTGTCATATGTCAATAATCTGCTATAATATTTTTTCTTGATTTTATCCCTCACAGGAAGCTTTCACGATAGATAAGCTAGCACATCAACAAGCCGGTGGCAAAAGATGTATATAAGATACCGATAATTATCAATTGAAAAGTTTTTGATAAATGCAATAATCCTCTTCCTTAAACACGTTAAATACAACCTTAATAGAACTACCTGTTTCTTTTAGATAATCAGTAACCGTTTCTACTGCAATTTCAGCTGCTCTTCTATTTGGAAATCCGAATTCACCCGTACTAATACAACAAAAGGCAATTGAGCTCAACTGCTCTTGAACTGCCTGTTCCAGACAGGAACGATAGCAGGCTGCAAGCAGGTCACAAGCCTCTTGAGTCAGTCTACCGGATACAATGGGGCCTACAGTATGGATTACATATTTGCTGGGTAAATTATATGCTTTTGTGATTTTTGCTTTTCCGGTCGGCTCTGCAAAGTCTTGCTTTTCCATGATTTCTGCACATTCCAACCGCAGCTGTACACCGGCAAAAGTATGAATTGCATTATCAATACAACCGTGAAGAGGACGATAACAGCCAGTCATACCACTATTCGCCGCATTCACAATTGCGTCTGTTTGCAAAGTTGTAATATCCCCTTGCCACAAATATATTTTATCTCGCACCGGGGTAAGATTGGAACTGTCTGTTATCCCCTTATTCTTGATTTCTTCTTGCAGGAAAGCATTCTGTAACTTTATAAATTCCTCACTTATTGGACGAGGTTCCCGAACATTAACAAGAGAACGAAAAAGTCTCCACTGAGCTTCCTCTGTAAGCGTAAACTTCTTTGCCTGTACTTGATACCCTGGCATATCATCAAGAAGCAATTGATTTAACTTGATAAGCTTTTCGAGCTTTGTCATTTTTCTCCCTCCCATCATCAGAACAGCCATTGCAGGTCAACCGGCCATCGATTTCTTCTAATATTTTGCCAATATCTCCGTCGATACAGATAGACTGACTTTCAATTTCCTGTGGATAAACCGCTTCGCCGTCATTGATACATGCATACATTGCATTTGGATTTTCTGCTGTCATCTTCCAGAAAGAGTATTTGATAATTCCGGGAGTATTATATCCTACGCCAAGCTCCAAAAAAAGAATCCTTAGCCCCTTATGACGCTGAATAAAATCATAATAACGAAGTGCTGCATGGTGCCAACCTGCATCCTCCACAAAGCGATCATCTGTACGAAGATTCATGGTCATAGGCCTACCACAAACCGGACATTTCGGTATTAGCTCCGTTGGAATACGCATATTTATCTGTTCCTCAACCATACGATCAATCCATTTTTTGTTATCATAAGTTTTCTGACAACAAGGCTTGGAGCATTGAAACAATCCATAATCACCTTGCATATAAAACAAACGCTTTTTATCAAATCCTGCCTTTTGAAAGCAGTGGTCAACATTAGTGGTAATGACGAAATAATCTTTACCTTTAACCAAATTTAATAGCATACCATAAACAAGTGTAGTTGCGTTTTCATAACGATTAATCTGAATATATCGACTCCAATAGGCCCAATACTCCTCTGCTGTTTGATAAGGATAAAACCCTCCGGAATACATATCATGGAAGCCATACTTTTTTTCAAATTCTCTAAAATGCTTCTGAAATCGTTGCCCCTGATAGGTAAATCCGGCAGAGGCAGAAAGCCCCGCTCCGCCACCAATCACAATGGCATCTGCGGCTTCGATCTCTGTTTTTAATCTTTTAAACTGTATTTTATCGTTGCCGTTGGCGATAGGTTTCTTTTTGCGTATCATAAAATTTAACCTCCCCTTACGAAAGCTTCCACACGTCAATACCGGCTTTTGAATCAAACATCCTGCCAATCTTTTCTTCGGCTAACGTTAACACAATTTCACCCGTGTAACTGATATCTGCTTCCTTTAAATGACCGCAACTGTAGCGAGCTCCCCTTTGTCATTCAAATAAGAAAACACCGCGTGACTGTGAGAAAAAGGCTTCCCTTCTTTATCTATTGAAACATTTCCCATCAAAGAAATCATCTCAAGCATTCCGGTTATGGTATGGTAAATGAAATCCTCTTTCTCTGGAATCCACGTTGACAAAACCACCTTATCACAGGCTCCTATTCCTTGGAAATACCCAGCCTCTACATGCTCTTTTTCGCATACCTTTTTTATCGAGGCCACAACCTCTTCTCCCTTATCAATCCGTAGATAGATAGTATCCTTATATTTTCTGTAGTCCATTTTATTGTCTCCTTGCAAAAATTGATTTTGCACAACCTGAAATAATAAATATCGATGTCATTAGTCCGTTCTATAATGAAGTACGCTTAAATTGTTCCTTAAATGCATCATCATCCATACTCAAGATGCTTTTGTCCTAACCGGAACATCTGATCCACGCTGTAACAAGTCCGACGCTTACTGCTTTCTGATTACGTTTGATTAGATATCCATATTTTTTTAATCCTCTATATAAATGTCAATGATTTTTACAACATACACCTCATGGAAATCTCATGCTGCGGTATTGTCACTACAATCTTTCCATTAACTTTCCCATAGTCCTGTGTCATGCATGCTTGACGAATATCTGAAAAAGTGAAAATCTCTCCAATGTGCGGTTCAAGTCGATGCTGATTTAAGAATCCAAAGATGTCATCTATAGCCTCCTGGGTTGGATAATTGCTAAAAAATCCTGTCAGGAATACACCATTTGGAATCTCTTTGATTGGATCAAAGTCATCCAGTGCATAGATCCCACCAAGAACACCGGTATTACAAACAATAGCACTCGGTTCTACCGCTTTCAATGTATCACGCAATGTTTTCGGTCCCACCAGCTCCAAAGCCTTTGACCCTAATCAGTACCCAGCCGGGGCGAACCTTCGGTATACTTATCTCTTCTAAATACACCTGCTCTGCAGGTGTCACATCACGCAATGTAACTGCTTTCATATTATAAATCCTTTCCGCTCGCACAAATATCTACACATCCTCCCGCTTTTAAAACAGTTTTGAAATGCATTATTCCTGAATTTCTTTCCAGCACTGTGGGTCGGCATCATAAAAATTACCACTTGTACCGCTTGCCACGGCAGGACATCCACGGGTGGAATATGCATTGAGCGATCTTGGAGAATCTATGCGACCGATTATCAAAGCAATGGAGATGTGGGGAAACCACTATAAAGCAATTTCTGAAGCCAAGTAATGCATAACAATAAAAAAGACGATAGCTGTTAATTTCTATCGTCTTTTTATATTCTGATTTAACTCTTTAAAAACTATATCATCTATCGTTATATAGTTTAGCAATCTCTTTAACTTATTTTATCTGTTCATTATATAACGTACAAAGGTAGGCAAACAGCTTGCCTGCAGATAGATCAAATGCACCTTAATATCCTCTATTCGGTTTTACGCCGACGAAATCTGTTTAACAAAATCAATCCAGTACTTAGCAGTGAGCAAGCTATGAGAACAATCGACAGCTCCAAGCTGCTCTCATCACCGGTTTTTGGAATAATAGCGATAGATTTTTCATTGGTGATGGTATAACTTGTGCCAGAAACTTCAATTGTTTTGGAGTGCGCCCTTGTAATTCATTTGAAAGGTATATTTACTCGGAAGCATTTCCATCGTGGAACCTGACTCACCGTTTTCAGCAAAAGTCAACCATCCGTCTGTTGCCGTGCCGTAATGCTTGGCAGTACCCGAAAGATCTTCTCCTGTTGAGTTTTGTAATTTTACGGTAACAGGTACGGTTGTAAAATTGTAAATTGGATCGTCAGTCATGTATTGGTTGAGTTGGACGCGTCCGCCCTTGTAGTTTATGGCTACAGCCGTGACATTCTTACCCTCAGGTATAAAAATCCTGACTTCGCCATTATCATCCGTTTCAGCTACTCCTTGGCCCATCCTCCTGCATAATAGCTGACCACACCGCCTGCAAGTCCCACTCCAGTGCTGTCTTTGAGTGTGACGAGCGCAATATTGCTGCGCGTATCTTTTTGTTCGAAAGTTTCAGTAAAAGAAGCGTCTGCACTTTGAGAATTAGCGAATAAACTGTTACCCAAAGGCAGAAGCAGCATAACCACAAGTAGAAGGCCTGTCAAATATTTATTCTTTTTTATTTTCATTGTTATGGATCTCCTCTCTTCTCTAGCACAGATACCTCTTCGAAAGTACAATACAATAGTCCGTGCAGCTTGTTTGCCGCCTTATTCGATTTGAGATGTGCGCCAGTAGTCGTATCCACAGTCATTATTACTCTCCCAAAGGTTTCCCTCAATCTTTAAAAGTAATCCAATTAGACTTTTTTATTCTTCATAAATTTCTCTACGCCCTTCAATCGTTCCTGAAATGGCAGTATTAACCGCTTTCATTGCCGCTTCTTCATCACCTACAGATACCGCTTCAAAAACTGTCTTGGCACTTTTATAAACAATATCATTGCCATATTTATGGATAAATCTCTCCCAAAGATGAATCACAGGTATATGAAACGATCTGTAAATGAGTGGTAAAAGAATATTCCCACCGACAATGGAAAGCTCATGATAAAAATCAAAAGCGGCTTCTGCAGCTTTTTTAATATCCTCCCCAGTTTCATTCATTTGGGCAAGTTTGTTTTTCAGTATTTCTAAATCGCCTTTTTTAGCATATTTTGCAGCAAGTTTAGACGATAAAGTATCAATGACAAGCTTTAATTCCAATATGGAACGAACCTCATCCTTATGTAATTGCCCCCCATTATAATTCATTATCGACTGCAAGGCTTCAACAGTGCCTGTTCTCCTATAATCAGATACATAAATACCTGAACGAGGTTTTACAATTAAAAACCCTTTTCTTGCTAATTCATTTATACCTCCATTAACTACTGCACGACTTACTTGCATTTGTTCTGCAAGATCTCGTTCTGAAGGTAATTTTGCACCAATTTCAAGTTTTCCTGAAAGAATCCTAGTCTCTAATTCTTTTACAAATAATTCTTTTAGAGTCGGCGCACTCAATTTTGCAAATTCCATCATTTTTCACCTCCACTGGAACTGGTATAACCAGTTCCAGTATAGTATAAATCTCATGCCTTTACAACTCGTTTTAGAACAAAGACTTTAAACAACCCCTAATGATACTTGACGTTATAATGGAAACTATATACAATGTGAATTAATAAACGCTTTCAATTTTGGTTATACCAAAATTGAAAGTAAACATTTCAAGAAGGAATCTTTCTCAATTTATTTATCTGGCAAAATAATATTGCCAAAGCATTAGTATAATGCAATACCCTACTGAAAGGAGTAAATATGGACCGCGAAATTCGCATATTAGAAATTAAAGAAAGTGTCTTTGAAGACAATAACAAAGATGCTGACAGACTGCGAGAAGACCTCAAAGGCCAAGGAACTTTTCTTTTAAACCTGATGAGTTCTCCTGGTGCAGGAAAGACAACGACATTAATTCAAACAATCAATGCTCTCAAAGATGAAATCAATATTGCTATCATGGAAGCAGATATTGATAGCGATGTAGATGCACAAACTATCTCAGAAACAGGAGTACCCGTTATTCAATTACATACCGGTGGTATGTGTCATCTTGATGCTGACATGACAAGACAAGGTATTCATGGATTAGATGCTGCAAACAGTGATCTTATCATTCTAGAAAACGTGGGTAACTTAGTTTGTCCTGCAGAATTTGACACAGGAGCTACAAAGAACGCTATGATTCTCTCAATTCCTGAAGGAGACGACAAACCATTAAAATACCCTTTAATGTTTGAAATTTGCCATGCTTTGATAATCAATAAAATAGATGCGTTGCCTTTATTTGATTTTGATATGGAAGCTTTCATTGAAAGAGCAAAAAAAATCAATCCGGATATCGCCATTTTCCCAATCTCCGCAAAAACCGGCGAAGGTGTAGATGCTTGGGTTGATTGGCTAAGAACTGAAGTAAAATTATATCAAGAATAAAATCTTTTTTAAGGAGGAACGCATATGGAAATTACAAAAATGTATTTCCCTGAGGGTTATGAATGCCAGTATAAAGAAAAGGTAATGGAATTTGCCAATATGCTGGGACGAAAGAACCCAAAGAAAAATGGCTATTTATGGGATGATCCTGAATATGTCATTTTGGAACCAGGTGTAGATGATGAGATGGCAGAAATTGGTATTGCCATGGGTTATTTTACCAAGCGAACAGCTGCAGAAATGGCTGAGATTCTTGGAAAAAGTGAAGAATACTGTCATGAACAAATGATGAAACTGGCTAAGTATGGTACCACATTCGTAAACGTTATCGATGGTGTAGACACTTTCTGGCATGCTGAAAGCTGGATACCTGGCATAATGGAAATGATTGTTAACAATTTAGATAATGTGGAGAAATACCCAGTCGTTGCCTATGCTATGGAAGCTTATGGCCGTGTACGCGGACCTTTAAGTTCAGGCATGTTCCCACCGGGAATCGGCCTGATGAGGGTTATTCCGATTGAATCTGCCATTGATGGTAGCAGCAAAAAAGTCAGCTATGAAGAAGTCTCTAAATATTTAAATGAAAATACTATTTTTTCTTGTTCTCCTTGTTCTTGCAGAACAGACAGAGAAGCCATGGGTGAAGGCTGCGGTCACTTAAAAGAAGACATGTGTATTCAGATGGGGCATGCCGCTGAATATTATATTAGAACAGGACGAGCCAGAGAAATCACCCGAGAGGAAGCTTTTGATATTATTAAAAGAGCTGAAGAAGATGGCCTCATTCATCAAATTCCTAATATCGATGGTTCCGGAAAAACCCATGCCATTTGTAATTGTTGTTCATGTTCTTGCCTTTCTCTTCGTACAGGCACCATGTATAAAAACACGGATATGATTCGTTCAAATTACGTTGCCAAGGTTGACAAAGAGAAATGTGTTGCCTGCGGCCAATGCGTCGAACATTGCCCTATGAATGCTTTGCAGTTAGGTCAAAAAATTTGTTCTACTAATCCTGTTGTCGAAGACATTACTACACTTTATACTCCTAGAAATCATGACTGGAAAGAGTCTAATTGGAACCCTGATTATAGAATCAATCGTAAGGAAGTTGTAGATACAGGTACATCGCCTTGTAAAACAAATTGCCCTGCTCATATCGCTGTACAAGGCTATATTAAATTAGCCGCTCAAGGCAAATATAGAGAAGCATTAGAACTTATTAAAATAGAAAACCCATTCCCTGCTGTTTGTGGTTATGTCTGCAATCGACGCTGTGAAGATGCTTGTACTAGAGGAAGCCTCGATGAACCTATTGCTATCGATGACATCAAAAAATATATCGCTATGCAAGAACTTAAAGAGGAGCATCGTTTTATCCCTAAAAAGAAACATGATTATAGTGATAAAAAAATTGCCGTTATTGGAGCAGGTCCTGCCGGACTTTCCTGTGCTTATTACTTAGCAATTGATGGTTATAGCGTCACTGTTTTTGAAAAGCAAGAAAGACTTGGCGGCATGCTTACCTTGGGTATTCCTTCTTTTGTTTTGGAAAATGAAATTGTAGATGCAGAAATCGATGTTCTGCGTGAACTAGGTGTAGAATTTAAAACCGGTATTGAGGTTGGCAAAGATGTTACACTGGATGAACTAAGAAACCAAGATTATAAAGCATTTTATCTTGCTGTTGGTGCACAACTCGGGCGCAAAACCGGTGTTGAAGGCGAAAATTCTGAGAATGTGATTTCTGGCGTAGAATTCTTAAGAGAAGCCAATATTAATGGTAACAGCCCTGTTTCAGGCAAAGTTGTTGTCATTGGAGGCGGAAACGTAGCCATCGATGTAGCTCGTGTTGCTGTACGTGGAAAAGATGCTGATGTTTCAATGTTCTGTCTTGAAAATCGTCAACAAATGCCGGCCTTACCAGAAGAAATTGAAATAGCTGAAAGTGAAGATATTACCATTCATAACAGCTGGGGTCCAAAGCGTATTCTTTCCAAAAACGGGAAAGTTACTGCTGTAGAATTTATGAAATGTACACAAGTCTTTGATGCTGAAGGTCGATTTAATCCAGCCTATGATGAGAATGATACTCTGCTTGTTGAAGCTGATTATGTACTCCTCTCCATTGGTCAAGGAATCGATTGGTGTGGACTTTTAGATGGCACTACAGCTGAAGTGGACCGTGGTAATCGAATTCAAGTCGACGATTGGACATATCAAACTGGTCAACCTGATATTTTTGCAGGTGGCGACGCTGTTACAGGACCTCGTTTTGCTATTGATGCTATTGCAGCAGGAAAACAAGGAGCTATCAGTATTCATCGTTTTGTTCACCCAGGTCAAGATCTTCGTTTTGGTAGAAGCCGTCGAGCTTTCTGCGAACTTGATAAAACAGCCCTCGTTATTGACAGTTATGACAATACTCCTCGTCAACGCGCTACAAGTGTGGATGGTGCAAAGAGCAAGCAGACATTTAAAAATCTACGCGGTGGACTTACTGAAGAACAAATGAAGCTTGAAACAGAGCGTTGCTTAGGATGTGGTGCTACGATTGTCGACGAATACATGTGTGTAGGCTGTGGAATGTGTACGACCAAATGTAAATTTGATGCTATTCACCTCGAACGAGTTTATGATGGTGAAGGCGTGCAGTTTACAGATATTAAAAAAGCTATCACTCCTCATGTAATTAAACGAAAAGTAAAGATTGCTGCAAACAAAGTCTTTAAAGGTGAATAAAATGCATGAATTAGGCATACTATATCACGTAGTCGATCAAGTACTAAACATTGTAGAAGAAAATCAATTAGAGACTGTCGAAGCAATCGTCCTTCAAGTAGGCGAACTTTCCACTGTGGTACCAAGATATCTATATTCTTGTTATCCAGCTACAGTGGTTGGCACTATGTTGGAGGACACAAAATTAGAAGTAGAAATACTCCCCGCCAACGCTCTTTGTCATAATTGCGGTAAAGTATTTAATGCTCTTAGCAATCATGGGACATGTCCCTTCTGCTCAGCAAAAGATCATGAACTTCTTAGTGGTAGAGAGTTCATGATTAAAGAGATTCGGGCTTACTAAATTAATAGCCAAAAAAAGCCGGCCATAATAATAATTATGGCTGGCTTTTTTAAATTCATTTTTTCTGTAGCAATGCTATGCACTCAACATGCCTCGATTGCTCCGGGCTTGAGGCTGACAGGCTGCTTACCGGAGCGGGGAAAACAAAGGGGCACACCGGCAGGAAACAAGCCTACTCCTGCAATCACTGCTTTGCACAGATTGTTGTCTGCGGCGAACACAGAGAGCTTTATCGAAGAGTTCACTGTCGAGTTCAAGTCTGGCATCAGCGTCGATATTACAGAATAAAAGAGCAAGTTGCCCTTGGGAATTATCCGTAAGAGCGCTTGCTCTCTTTTTCAGAAAACCGGAGCTTACCGTTAATCACCAACAAAATCATTACAATCACTCTCTTCAACAGTCGGACGTATCAGCATAAGTATAAATGCAATCCCCAAAAGAAGCACAGAGAGAAATAGAGCTTTCTCGCCAAAAGTCCCAATCAGAATACTCTCCACCACTGCTCCTATCACAAAGAACAGTATTACAGCAAAATATAACGATGCTTTTTTTATACACATCTTATCTTTAGTCTGAATGAATTTATCCAGATAATAAGTGCCACTGCGCAGATTTCCAATACACATCGTCGTTACAATAGGATTCCCATCCAGGTTGCGAAAAGCTTCGACCTGCATTCCGCAAGCAAAAGATATCAACGCATTGGCTATCGCATTATATTGCTGAGGTATCAAACAAACTGCCATAAGAATCAGGATCTCTGTTGCCACAGTTGCCTGTCTCCAATGCAGATGTGTCGTTCCCGGACTACTACGGTGGGAATCTCGATGCGCTGCATGACTGTCTCGGTGACATCTCCGAGAAAACACATTTGATAATTCAATACTGTTCCGAGATGGAGGTTGCATTAGGGGAATATGGTTCAGCACTATTGAAAGTGCTTATACTTTCAGCCGAAGAAAATGATTTTCTAACGATTTCCTTCAACGAAGGCTCTGAATCGTCTGAAGATTTAAAAGACCATTAAGCGGCAATAATGATTATCCCAGAAATACCGTGATAACATCACAGATATTAACCCCCGTTTATATTAAGATAAATAAGTAAAATAAATAACCACAGAAGAAGGTGTTTGAAATGAAAAAGTTCACATTAGCCGAAGCAAAAGAGATTGCAGGCAAGCTGGGAATTGAATTTAACCAAGTGAAGTTTACTCCTGAGGAGTATTTGGAAGGGTTAAACATAGAACTTGAGCATGGCCTTATTGATTCTGAAACCAATGTAACCGGCGATGATCCGCTTATGACAGGTAAAATTGCATTAGCTCATCTGAATGAAATTCCTATATATTACGACGAGGATATAGGCCTCGAGGCGTGGGAGCATGTGATAGAAGCCTTCAAAGGAGACCCAAAAGGTAAGAAACTCCAAATTGTATAGTGTCCTCGGGACGAGCAGGTTGAATAGCGAAGGAATGTGGCTCCTTCGCTATTCTGATACCTATAAATCAAGTTGTTAGTATGTTTTTATGAGGTAAATCATGAGTATTGGTTATGCTTGCCTGACTGTCGGTGTTCCAAACACCACCTTAAAAGGTTGCCTGCTGAAAAATATCAACGAGGAAAAGTTGATTGAATTGATTCGGCACAATTTAACGTCACTTGAAAACATTATTAATTATAATGATACAAATGATGTCCGCCTTTTCCGGATCAGTTCTGATGTCATCCCCTTCGGTTCAAGTTCTGCCAATACGCTACAATGGAGGAGCCTATTTAAGAAGGAACTTTCTCATCTCGGAAACAGCATCAGAGAAGCAGGTATTCGAGTTTCGATGCATCCGGGTCAATATACCGTACTAAATTCACCAGACAAACAGGTGGCAGAACGTGCGATTGAGGATCTCGCTTATCATTCAGCATTCATGGATAGTCTGGAAGTTGATTGCACCAACAAAATCATTCTACATGTCGGAGGCGTCTATGGAGACAAAAAAGCTGCCATAATTCGCTTTTCAGAGCGATATAAAGATCTGGCCGATTCTATCAAGCGGCGCCTCGTAATCGAAATGACGACAAGTCCTACCATATCGGTGATGTTCTGGAACTGGGTTCGTGCCTCGGCAAA
>JAAYIA010000070.1 GCA_012735145.1 Clostridiales bacterium
TAAGCTCATCTGTAGATTGGTTTATCGTTAGCTTGTATGCATGAAGGAGCTGCGTTGCAAGACCAAAGTCGATTTTGAGAATTCTATTTAGCTGAGAACCTTTTCTGTCAGAGTATTTAAAATCTCCGATTATTGGATGCCCGACGCTTGAAAGGTGAGCTCTTATCTGATGAGACTTGCCTGTTACAAGCTTTACTTCAACCAAGGTGGCAGATTGTCCTTTGTATGTTAAATTTTCTAAGGGCTTTATTATAGTGTGGATTTTACTGCCCCCATCACTTCTTACTGTAACTCGATTTGCTCGTTCATCTTTGGTTAGAAAATCTTTGAGATCTAAAGTTTTTTGAAGTCTGCCGCAAACAATGGCAAGATAATATTTACTGATTTTATCTTCACGTAGCATTTGGTTAAGAGCTTTGAGAGCGGTTGAGTTTTTGCCAAACATCACAAGCCCTGTTGTGTTTCTATCAATTCTGTTAGCAGGTGCAGGAGAGAAGACCTTTTCTGTATGTGGATTATAGTCACCTTGCTCAATCAGATAATCCTTAACTTGATTAGCGAGATGATTCTTCTTCTCCAGCTGGTCTCCGTGAGTAAGCAGTCCAAAAGGTTTATCAGCAATCAAAATATTTGAGTCTTCAAATATAATATTAAATTGTTTTTTTGCCTTGGGACGATACGAATCCTTCTTGTCATTACCCATGAGCTTCTTCAATATATCATCTGAAATATACATCGAAAGGACATCACCTTCCGAAAGCATATAGGATTCATTTCTTCGTTTGTCATTGATCTTGATATCTTTACGGATTATTTTGTAGATTTCGCTAAGCGAAGCATTCCGGAGATATTTTCTCAGGAATCTGTCAAGTCTTCTGCCCGCATCGTTTTGTGTAATTGTTATATTATGCATGGTTATCCGTTAAAATAGCGGGCGATATTTGCCCGCCGTTAGCCTCCAGCGATTTCTTTCTGACTGAGATACCTTATGGAACTAAAGATTCAGGTTGATAGAGCTTCTTAATTGAGCAATCAAGAAGTTTTAGTTTTGATCGGAGTTCTTGTACTGTCAATGTTTTCTCCCATCCGGCCTGTCTATACAGAGTGTAGATTAGTAAAAAGTTTAATTCATAGACAATATCTTGCAGTGATTATATTATAATTCCCGATTTCTATCAATAAGCGATTACAGAAGGCGATAAACAAGTATAGTTCCGTCAAACCGTAAGCCCGGATATTATTGTGAACAAACATAAACTATGTTAAACTAACATAGTTGAAGATGTAATAAAAATGAGCTAATAATAGGGCGTTGCAAGCATTATTTGATAAATAAACTCGAGGGATGAAACTATGAAATTTGCACTTATAGGTTGCGGAAGAATTGCACTTAACCATGTTATTGCGGCAAGAAACAATGAGATGGAATTTGTCGCCGCATCCGATATCAATCAGAATAATATTGATATTTTGCTTAATGAATATATGCCCGGAAATAAGGCAGATATAGCAAGGTATAAAGATTACAAGAAGATGATAGAAAAGCATCCTGATATTGACATTGTTGCTATCACAACTCCGTCAAGGACACATGCAGAAATTACTTTGTACTGCGCAGAACACGGAATTAACGTAATAGTGGAAAAACCCATGGCTATGAACATGGATGACGCCAATGAAATTGTCAGAAAATCCGAGGAAAAAGGTGTAATTGTTTCCGCATGTCACCAGAACCGTTACAATCTCGCCGTACAGAAGACGAAGGAGGCGATAGATGCCGGTCGCTTTGGCAAGATGAGCCACGGAGCAGTCAATATCAGGTGGCATAGAGATGAAGATTA
>JAAYIA010000071.1 GCA_012735145.1 Clostridiales bacterium
GATAATGTCTATTATGTTGTGAATGGAGATAATAAAGAGATTCAAGGGCTGGATGAGAAATATAAGAAAAACTTGGTTGAAAAAGACAGTGATGATCACTTGGAACTTTTCTTCGCAAGCAATACTTTTATCTCAACGGAAACAACGGATCACGCTTTGCAATTGAGGAGTACAAACAGGAAAGTAATTAAAAAACAAAATGGTAAGAACTTGAAATATGTTTTTCTACAGCATGGAGTAATGTATATGGTCTCCCTCAATTCCGACAAGAGGGTAGGGTTCAGGGATAAGAACCTTGGGTTGCAGAGGACTGTCGTATCCTCTGAACTGGAAGCCAAGCACTTTATTGAGCTGGCAGGAATGCCAAGAGAGAAGCTTTATATTACAGGCTTGGCAAAATTCGATACAAGCTATCGAAATGATGATGCGGACAAAATCATTATTATGCCTACGTGGAGACGCTGGGAGATGAATCAGGCGAAAGAAGATCTGCAAGGAACGGGTTATTTTCGAATGATTAAGAAGATGTATGATGCGGTTCCGGAAAAACTCAAGGAAAAAGTAATTGTATTGCCGCATCCTCTGATGGCCGAAAAATTTGCGGGAGAGGAAGACTTTGGGAAGAATCTTGTTTTGGGAGAGAGCTATGACAAAATACTAAGATCGTGTGACATGCTAATTACAGATTATTCTTCTGTATCCTATGATGCATTCTATAGAGGGGCTAACATAGTGTTTTATTGGGCGGAAAAGGAAGAATGCATGGAGCAGTATGGAGAAGGATCTTATCTGATGCTTAATAATGAGAATGTTTTCGGTGAAGTATGTATGAATGAAGAGGATATAAGACATGCCATACAGATAGGCTATAAGAATAAACAACCGCAAATTTACATAGAAAGATATCGTAAGATTGTGGAGTTTCATGATGGACATAATGCAGATAGAATATTGGAATGCCTGATTAAGGACAAAATAATTAAACCTAAGGATAGTGAGACAGATGAGGCTTAAGGTCAACCTGAAAAATTTGAATATCGGTAGAGGCAAGATTGACAAGGATTACGATAAAGCAATTGAAATAATGAGAGAACTGAGGCAAGCAAGTGAACCTATGACTGAATGGGTGCGTCAGCCGGCATCGTTGACAGGGGATTTTATTCTGGAGATAGAAAGCACAGCGGAAGAAATCAGGTCTCTTTGCGAAGTGTTGATTGTTATTGGCGTTGGAGGCTCATACCTTGGGACAGCTGCAGTTGCAGAGGCTTTAGAGGCACAAAGAGGATGCCCACAGCTTGTATATGCAGGTCATAATTTGAGTGGAAATTATTTAGATAAAATAGTTAAGCTCGTACAGAGAAAAGAAACATGTCTATGCGTTGTGTCCAAGTCCGGAAATACAATGGAGACGAGGATAGCTTTTGACGTCCTCAAAGAAGCCATGTATAGCAAGTACGGAGATGAAGCTACAAAGAGAATAATCGCTGTAACAGATTCAGAGAGTGGTTCACTTAGAGAAGAAGCGAAAGATATAGGTTATAGAACATTTGCTATCCCTGCTGATGTTGGAGGAAGATATTCCGCATTTACAGCCGGAACACTTTTCCCCTTGGCCGTAGCCGGGGCTAATATAAGAGAGTTTATACAGGGAGCCAAAGATATTGCTGAAGATATTGAGTTTTGGGAAAAAGAAGGTGTATTCTATGCACTTGCAAGAGAATCTATGTACGCAGAAGGAAAGTCTGTAGAAGTATTTGAATTCTATGATCCGTCGTTAGCACTTATTGGCGAATGGTGCGAGCAGTTATTTGGAGAAAGCGAAGGGAAGGATGGAAAAGGCCTCTTCCCTACAACGATGATTTTCTCAAGAGACCTTCATTCGATGGGACAATTCCTACAAGAAGGAAACCAGATTTTCTTTGAGACAATGCTTAGCGTACGTAATTGGGATAACGATATAATCCTGCCTACTTCTAAGATAGAATATCTTTCCGGTAAGTCGTTGAACGAAATAAATCAAATAGCAATGGAAGGTGTTGTTGCCGCACATAGTGCAGTAGGGATTCCTATCGTTATAATTGAAATAGAAGATAATAAAGAATACAACATTGGACAGCTGCTATACTTTTTCATGATGGTAGTAGCGGTAACGGGAAAGTTGATTGGCATAGATCCATTTAATCAGCCGGGAGTTGAAGCCTACAAATCTGAGATAGGCAAGAGGCTTGGGAAAAAATCATAATAATGGAGAATTTTATGCCTTTGATAGGATTGTGTATATCATCTCGGTAATGTAAAGTATATGCTGAAGAATCATTAGAGTCGGTATAACCTTATAAATATGGAGTACAGTAGAATTGTTTACATTTTATCTTAAGAAGTTAATCCTTGTAGCTCTTATAGGAATTGTTGTATCGGCAATAGCAAC
>JAAYIA010000008.1 GCA_012735145.1 Clostridiales bacterium
CAGAAAGGGTATAAATCCTATATCTTTTCCCGATCTTGAGGTATCTATTTCGACAGACGAATCAAGGGCTATCAATCTAGACACAACACCAAAGATTATTATTTCAGCCGCAGGAATGTGTGAAGCAGGTAGAATAAGACATCACCTCAAACACAACCTGTGGAGACCTGAATCCACGATTCTCTTTGTTGGATATCAGAGTACAGGAACTGTTGGAGCAAGACTTCTTGACGGAGAAGAAAATATTAAGCTTTTTGGTGAAGAAATAGCTGTCAATGCTGAAATCATCAGAATTGAAGCTTTTAGCAGCCATGCTGATAAGAACATGCTCATTAAATGGATCCAAGAGGTTAATCCGAATATCCGGATCTTTATAAACCATGGAGAAGATAATGTTACTGAAGAACTAGCAAAGGAAGCATCTGACCTTATGGATAAGCCGGCTGTTGCACCTTATAGTGGAGAGGTGTGGGATCTTGAAAGAAATGAACTGCTTAGTAAGGCGGAGGTTATACCTGTTATCAGAAGGCAGGCACAAGGTGGAATCGAAGTTGGCTCAGACCATCAAGCGGCAGAGCTCACGGATAAAGGAAGAGAAGGTGGAGCCGACAGGGACACGGGTGAGATGGAAGATACGCGCGGATATAAGATTACCAAAGCTACAGGGAAGACTGTTTCTGCTTACAATAAACTAAATGATGCAGGAAACAAGCTGATGAAGACAATTGAAGAAAGTCAGGGAATTTCCAATAAAGAACTCAAAGAGTTTGCAGATGAAATTATAAGATTGTCAGAAAAACATAAAATACATAAAGAAAAATAAAAAACAGCGGAGGCATGTATGGATAATAGAGCAATCGGATTTTTTGATTCGGGTCTTGGAGGATTAACTTCTGTTCAGGAAATGCATGAGCAGTTGCCGAATGAAAAAGTCATATATTATGGAGACACAGCAAGGACACCTTATGGATCGAAGTCACCTGCGACTATAAGAAAATTTGCAACTCAGATTGTAGATTATCTTGTTTCCAAGGATGTTAAGATGATAATTATTGCGTGCAATACAGTAACTTCGATGGCATTAGATCCTTTAAGAGAGAGATATCCTAATATTCCGATTTTGGGAGTAATTGAGCCAACAGTAAAAAAAGTGGTAAACGACAGATGCACTAGTGTTGGCGTTATAGCAACAAAAGCTACGATTAGCAGTAATGTATATGGAGACAACCTCAAACAAGCTAATCCGGATATAGAAGTGTATAGCCTTGCGTGTCCGGCATTTGTTCCCCTTGTTGAAGAAGGTATTATTGACAACGAAATAATGGAACTGATGATTAAATACTATATGGATGATTTTGTTACGAATAACGCTTTTAATAATCTTATACTCGGATGCACACATTATCCGATTATAGCAGGGCAGATAAAGCAGCTGTATCCGGGAATAAAGTTATATAATTCTTCTGCTGAGGTAATAAGGGAGGCAAAACAATATCTTGAGGAAAATGATATGCTTGCTGAAAATTCCTCTATTAAAGACAGATATTATGCAAGCGACCTTTCAGAAAACTTTATTGCAATGACAGAATTGCTTTTTAAAGACAGAGAATCCAAGATAAAATTGGTAGAATTGCGAAATTAAATAGAAAAAAGCACATATATCGCCAAAAAAAATAATAAAACACCTAATCACCTTGAAGAGCATGTAGTTTTCTTGTAAAATGTTACGGCTGTGTATATTTTTAAGCGGCTTAATAGGAGAAATTTTATGGAAAAAGAATTTAAATTCCGACTGGATGATCCAGAGGTCTTTGACATCATCGTCAATGATAAAGAGTTTAATATGATCGACCTCAACGCTGTAGAGGAAATCGATATGAATGCTTCATATTTCGATACTCTTGAGATGGACTTTCGAAATAGAGGTATTGCTTACAGAATCAGGCATGAAAACGAGAGAATTACTGCAACTATAAAGTGGGATGTTAATGTCAAAGAAGGATTCCACATAAGAGAGGAATTTAACCTCGTAGTCAATGACGAACACTTTGCGGAATCTCCTGATATAGAACTGTTTAAGTCAAGCGATGCTTATGATGTTCTTTATGAGGCAGCTGGTAATAAAAGACTTATTAAGACAATTGGTATGAATTACGATAGGCGTCAGATTAAGGTAGACACAGGTAAATCAATAAGCTGTATAACCTTGGATGTCGGAACGATACATCACCTTGAAGGTCATGCTGTACCAGTGTGTGAACTTGAAATTGAATGGTACTATGGTGATGAGGATGATTTCAAATCTCTTGCAAAAAGGATTCAAACCAAATATGGATTACAGACAGAAGATAAGTCTAAGCTCCAGAGAGCATTTGAATAAAAGCTTTAATAGAATAAAGCAACAATAAATTGTCAAGATAATATCAAGAATCAGAAATAATATATCAATTAATACTAGCTAAGACAAAAAAATTTATCACGGAGGATAATATTAATGAAATCTACACAAGTTTCAAAGGAAAATGGAGTTGCAAAGTTTAAGATTGAGTTTTCAGAAGAAGAATTTAAGGAAGCTCTTAATAATGCGTATCTTGCAAATAGGGAAAAGTTTTCAATAGACGGTTTCCGCAAAGGCAAAGCACCAAGGAAGATTATTGAGAATTATTATGGGGAAGATATTTTCTATGATGAGGCACTTAATGGTCTTCTCGAAAACGGGTATTTCAACGCGATTAAGGACATGGAACTTGATGTAATTTCGCAGCCTTCAATCGAGTCACCTACTGTAAAAAAAGGTGAACCTATAGAGATTTTTGGATCGGTAGAAATTTTTCCTGAAATAGAGGTAAAGAATTACAAGAGTCTTGAGGTTGAGAAATTTGATACTAAAATTGGCGACAAAGAGGTTGAAGAAGAACTGAAAAACATTCAGAAAAAGCAAGCAAGAATGGAAAATGTTGAAGGCCGTAAGTCAGAAGAAGGAGACACTCTTATTATTGACTTTGAGGGAAGTGTCGATGGAGAGGTTTTTGCTGGCGGAACTGCAGACAATCATGAGCTGAAGCTTGGAAGTGGACAGTTCATTCCGGGATTCGAAGAACAGCTTGTAGGTAAGGATGCAGGTGAGGAAGTTGATGTTAAAGTTAAATTTCCTGAAGAATACCATGCAGAAGAGCTTGCAGGTAAAGATGCAGTATTCAAGTGTAAAATCCACGAGATTAAGATGGAGATTTTGCCAGAAGTTGATGACGAGTTCGCAAGTGATGTAAGCGAGTTTGAAACACTTGAAGAGTACAAAAAAGATCTCGAAGAGAAGCTTCAAAAAGAAGCATCGGAAAGAGATATAGCTATAATGAAAGACAGAGTACTTGAAAAACTCAACAGCGAAAATCCTATTGAAGCACCGGAAGCAATGTTGAAAAACGAACTAGATAATATGATTTATGATATGGATCAAAACCTTGCATCACAGGGTCTCAGCCTTCAGCAATATATGGATTGGATGGGTAAGACAATTGATCAGGTTAAAGATGAAGCAAGGCCTGAGGCAGAGAAAAGAATTATAACAAGAATACTTCTGAAGAACATCATCAGAATAGAAAACATATCTGTAAACGACGAAGAAGTAGCTGAAATTATTAAGGAGTTTTCAGAACAGTATGGAATGACAGAGGATCAGGTCAAGGGTATGGCGGGATCCGACACAGTTACATACTTTAAGGAAGATGCTCAGACCAAGAAAGCTATCGATTTAGTTTATGACAGTGCTAATTTCGTAGAAGTAGAAGTAATTGACCTTGATAAGGAATCAGAAGAAAAATAGGAGAAGGTTATGAATTACATACCTTATGTAGTTGAACAGACGGGTCATGGCGAAAGAACCTATGATATTTATTCTAGATTGTTGATTGACAGGATAATATTCATTGATGGAGAAATTACAGAGCATACTGCAAGTGTTATCGTCGCTCAACTTCTTTTCCTTGAAGCACAAGACCCAGATAAGGATATAAATATATATATCAATTCCCCGGGAGGAATGGTAACAGCAGGACTAGCAATATATGACACAATGAAATTCATAAAGCCTGATGTAAGCACGATTTGTGTAGGAATGGCTGCAAGTATGGCAGCTGTGCTTTTGACTGCAGGAACTAAGGGCAAGAGGTATGTTTTACCGAATGCAGAAATTATGATTCATCAGCCTCTTGGCGGTTTTCAAGGACAGGCATCAGATATCAAAATTACAGCGGATCATATATTGGATATCAAGTCGAAACTAAATATTATTCTTGCTGATGCTACTGGTCAGAAACTGTCAACTATTGAAAATGATACCGATAGAGACAATTATATGTCTGCAAAAGATGCAGTAGAATATGGTCTCGTGGACAAAGTCCTCGAGAGACATTAATAGAAATTTAAGGAGTACCAAATGGCAGATAATAACGAACTTGTATGCTCATTTTGCGGAAAAACGAGCTCGCAAGTACGTAAGGTTATAGTAGGACCGAACGTATATATTTGCAATGAATGCGTAGATTTATGCAAGTCGCTGATTGAAGAGGAAGGCGAATCTCCACATAGGAAGAAAGTTGACAAATTGCCTCTTCCGGCAGAGATTAAGGCCGAGCTTGATGCGTATGTCATCGAACAGGATCCCGCAAAAAAAAGCCTAGCTGTAGCTGTATACAATCACTATAAAAGGATAAAACATCTCCAGAGGACAGAGTCCGGGTCTAAGGACAGTCTTGAATTACAGAAAAGCAATATCTTGATGCTTGGCCCTACGGGAAGTGGTAAAACGCTGCTGGCTCAAACTCTTGCAAAAATTTTAAATGTACCTTTTGCAATTGTAGATGCAACCTCTTTGACCGAGGCAGGTTATGTCGGAGAGGATGTTGAAAATATTCTTCTCAGACTGTATCAAGCGGCGGATGGAGATCTCGAGAAAGCTCAGAAGGGCATAATTTATGTAGATGAAATAGACAAAATTGCACGTAAATCAGAGAATATGTCTATAACAAGGGATGTGAGTGGAGAAGGAGTTCAGCAGGCACTTCTTAAGATTATTGAGGGTACCGTCGCAAATGTTCCGCCTCAAGGAGGAAGGAAGCATCCAAGTCAGGAGTTTATACATTTCAATACTAAGGATGTTCTTTTTATCTGTGGAGGAGCATTTACGGGGCTGGATAAAATAATCAAGGTAAGACTAGGTAATAAGGTAATTGGTTTTAATAGGGATGACGAACTTGCGAATATCAAGGATGAGGATATCTTATTACAGGTAGAGCCTGAAGATTTACTAAAATATGGCATTATTCCAGAATTGATTGGAAGATTGCCTATGATTGTTGCCCTTAGTGAGCTAAGTGAAGAGGCTCTTGTAAGAATTCTTGTAGAGCCAAAAAACTCTTTAATAAAACAATATAAAGCTCTTGTAGCTATGGATGATATAGAACTTGAGGTCGAAGACGATGCTATATCAGCAATTGCAAACAAAGCACTTGAATTAAAAACCGGTGCGAGAGGACTCAGAGGAATTTTTGAGAGAATGATGACAGATATAATGTATGATTTGCCATCAGAAACAGATGTTGAAAAATGCATTATAACGAGTAAAACAGTTGAAGAAGGAAAACCACCTATTTTGATTAGAAAAAAGAAAGAAGCGTAATATATGGCTAAAACAGGAAATGTAATGGCAAAAATCCCCTACATTCCCTTGAGGGGACAGACTTTCTTCCCCGAAACCACAGTTGGGTTCGATATAGGAAGAGACAAATCACTAGCCGCCGTTGATCATGCGATGAACGGCGACAAGTATATTGTGGTATCTACACAGAAAGATGCTAATATAAATGCTCCGACAATGGATGACTGCTATCTTACCGGGGTGTTAATAAAGGTAATACAAGTCGTAAAAAAACATGAAGAATTTGTTCGAGCTCTTGTTAGCGTAAAATGCAAGGTAAGGATAAGTAATATATATGACGAAGGCGACATGATGACTTGTGAATATACATTCGTTGAGGACTATGATAATGATCCTAACGATTTGACTTTGCAAGCAAATGTCAGAGTACTCAAGCAGATGTTCCTTAAATATCTTGAAATGACAGGACAAGGAGAGGCGACAGGTCAAGAAATGATTGATAATATCAATGATCCTGCCACTCTTTGCAATATTTTAGCAAACGAGATTGATGTTAGTTATGATGTAAAGCAAACTTTACTTGAAATTGATTCTGTAAATATAAGAATATCTCATCTTATAGATATTTTGGGTAAAGAGAATAAGATTCTATCCATTGCGAGAAGGATTAATAATAGAGTTCTCAAAAATATGAACCGGAGTCAGCAGGAATACTATTTAAGGGAACAACTTCAGGTAATAAAGGAAGAGCTAGGCGAAGATGAGGACTTTGATGATGAGGCAATACAGTGGAAACAGAAGCTCGATGAACTTAAGTTACCGGAAAAAATCGACGCAAAAGTTAGAAAAGAGATTGATAAATTTACAAAGATGAATGCTATGAGTCCTGATGCCAATGTCAGCAGAACATATATAGAGACTATATTAGATCTTCCGTGGCAAAAGGCAAACAAGACGAATAATAATATTAAGAAAGCAGAAAAAATTCTCAATGAGGATCACTATGGTCTTGAAAAAGTCAAAGAGAGAATTCTTGAGAATCTTGCGGTTCAACAGCTTACAAAGAGCAATAAGGGCCCTATTATATGCCTAGTTGGTCCTCCGGGTGTAGGAAAAACATCAATTGCAAGATCTATTGCTAGAGCAACGAACAGAGAGTTTGTCAGAATGTCTCTGGGCGGAGTGAGAGATGAGGCCGAGATAAGAGGACACCGTAGGACATACATAGGAGCTATTCCGGGAAGAGTTATTAATAATATAATAGAAGCAGACTCAAATAATCCGCTGTTCCTCTTTGACGAGGTGGATAAAATTGGAAGCGATTTCAGGGGAGACCCGGCATCTGCGCTTCTTGAGGTTCTTGACCCTGAACAAAATGACACATTTACTGATCACTATCTCGAAATTCCTTTTGACCTTTCAGATGTGATGTTCATAACTACTGCAAACACGACCTCGACTATTCCAAGCCCACTTCTTGACAGGATGGAAGTCATTGAAATTTCAAGCTATACGGAAGAAGAAAAGGTTAGAATCGCCGAAGGATATCTGATTCCTAAGAAGATGAAAGAAAATGGAATTAAGAAATCTCAAATGACATTCAGCGAAGCAGCGATTAGAAATATAATTGAATATTATACGCGTGAAGCAGGAGTGCGTAATCTCGAAAGAGAAATTGGAAACGCATGTCGTAAAGCAGCAAAAAATATTGTTAGTGGAAAATCTAAGATTAATAATGTAACTGCAAGAAATTTGGATAAATATATAGGTAAAAAAATATTTATTGAGGAAATAGGATCCTTAGAGCCAGAGGTCGGTGTTACGACAGGGCTGGCTTGGACTACTGTTGGTGGGGTTACGATGAATATCGAAACCGTTAAGATGCAGGGAACTGGAAAGCTAATTCTGACCGGACAGATGGGTGATGTCATGAAGGAATCGGCTCAAACAGCCTTGGGGTATATTAAGTCAATATCCTCAAAGTATAAAATAAGCAATGATATATTTAAGGATTATGATATTCAGATACACATTCCTGAGGGTGCCACTCCAAAGGATGGGCCATCTGCCGGAATAACAATGTGTAGCGCACTTTTTTCATTACTGACAGGCAGAAAGGCAGACAAGACTGTTGCAATGACAGGCGAAATAACTCTTAGGGGTAATATACTAAGAATAGGAGGACTCAAAGAAAAAAGTTTGGCTGCTTACAGACAGGGAATCAGACGTATAATCATTCCTAAAGAAAATATGCCAGACCTTGAAGATATACCGGTATCTGTAAGAAGGAAGATGGAGTTTATTCCTGTCGAAAGTTTTGAAGACGTTATACCAATTGTCATCAATTAAGATGCAGGTAAAATTATGAAGATAAACAAATCAGAACTGGAAGCTGTAGCTGTAAAGCCATCACAATATCCCGAACCAAATCTGCCTGAAATAGCTTTTGCGGGTAGATCAAATGTAGGAAAGTCATCTCTTTTGAATTTCATAACAGGAAGGAAAAGTCTTGCTCGTGTCTCTGGAACACCGGGTAAGACGAGAACTATAAACTTCTATCTTTGTAATGATGAATTTAGAATAGTGGATCTGCCAGGATATGGATACGCAAGACTAGGTCGTGCAGAAAAAGCAGATTGGGGTAAAATGATGGAGAGTTATCTTGAAAAGAGAGAGAATCTCCTCAAGGTAATTCAGCTTGTGGATATAAGGCATAAACCGAGCGCTCAGGATGTTCAAATGTATGAATATCTCAAATATTATGGTTTTGACGGTATTGTTGTTGCAACAAAAGCGGACAAAGTCAGTAACAATGAAAAAGCAAAATGTATCAAGGAGATCAGAAAAACTCTCGATATGAACAAAAATGATATCGTAATCCCAATCTCATCACTTAAGAAAACCGGCGATGAAGAACTTCTTGATGTCGTAGAGAATTTGATAAACAGTCGATAGTTTTATGAAATAAACAGTTGACTGTGTGGCGAAACCAGACTGAAAATAATTAAGGAGATATGCAGATGGCTGAAGAAAAAGACCAAGTCGGGAAAATCCTATATACACAATCAGCAATTACTAAAAGAGCAAAGGAGATATGTGCTCAAATCGATAAGGATTATGAGGGCGAAGAAGTGATTCTTCTCGGTTCGCTCAAAGGCTCAGTGATGTGGTTGGTAGATATAATGAAATATACAACCATAGACACTAAGATTGATTTTATTACAGCAAGTAGTTACGGATCTTCGACGACAAGCTCAGGCGTTGTCAAAATTTCTTATGAGCCACAAACAAACATGTACAATAAGAATATACTTATTGTTGAGGATATTGTGGACACTGGAAATACACTCAAATATCTAATTTCCAAGCTTAACGAACGTGGTCCTAAGTCAATTAAAGTGTGCACAATGCTAGATAAGAAGGCAAGAAGAACGACAGATATTAAGCCTGATTATATAGGCTTTGATGTCGAGGATTTCTTTATTATCGGATATGGACTTGATTATGACCAGAGATTCAGAGATCTGCCATATATTGCATACCTTGAGGAAGATGATGTGGAGAGTATATAGATGCAAAGACAGGTTCTCTGCAAAGGCGAGATTATCGATCTTATGAACTCAAATCTAAAAAAGGATCTTCACATTCACACATGCTTTTCAGATGGTGAGCTAACTCCCCAAGAAGTAGTTGATAGATGGGACATGAATGACTATGATGTAATATCCGTAACAGATCATGATGGGATAAAAGGATCAGAAAAGGCTGTAAAATATGCAGAAAAAAAGAACATTACCTGTCTACCTGGTGTAGAATTCGATTCTGCTAATGGGGATGTGAAAGACCTTCATATACTGGGCTATGGGATTGATTTCGAAAATCCAGATCTTATTTCCGGAATAAACGAGATAAGACAATGGAGAGATACAAGAAACAGTAAACTGCTGGAAGTATTGAACGATCTCGGATATGATATTAGTGAAGAGGAAGTGATAGCTGGCAGTAATGGAGAATACATAGGCAAGCCTATGTTCGCATTGGCATTGTACAACAAAGGTTATGTTAAAAAGCCTGTAGATGCTTTCAGTCGAATATTTAGAAAACATGAGGAGATTCGAAATTTAAAGAAAAAAGTTCTGAGCTCACAAGAAATCATTGAAATGATTCACAAGGCCGGAGGCTTGGCGATTATGGCCCACCCTATAGAGCAGAGAAGAAGAGGCGAAGGGTTCAACGAGTTTAACCAAAGACTGGATATATTGCTTCAGAAGTTCCTCGACTACGAAATTGACGGGTTGGAGTGTTATCATCCGTCTGCAAGCAAGAAACAGGCGGAAATGTTAAGAAAATTCGCAGAGGGAAATGGTTTACTGGTTACAAGGGGTTCAGATTTTCATGTAGACAATCTTAACAGAAACTTTTCTAGATATCATATGGAGTGAAAGTATATATAAAAAAGAAAATGATATAGATATCACCAATATTGTACTGATTTCATGCTATATTTTCACTTCACTTTATCATCATTTTATATAACACTAAAGAGGTTATAATAGCTCTGTAAGGAGCTATTTTTAGTACAAAGGATTACAGATTAAAATGACTGATAAAACATTGAACGGATCCAGAAAAAGAATTATGCCAAAGGAAGTTTATTATCAATGTATTTGGATGATTAGGGATATAGACAGACTTGAAGAATTGGCGCTGAATAAATATCTATTCGAGAATTGTTCGAATAGCGAGGTGGCTTTTATTGCCGATGATACTCAAGACCTGATTTCAGTTGAAATTATTAAAGAAGCAGTTAGGAGATTGGAGTGTATTCATGATGCACTTGATACAATACCTGAGGAGTATAGAAAAGATATCATAGATATAATAAAAAAAGTGCGGCCCTATTATCCGGATACCGCACATGAAAATACTTGGAATAAATGGAAACATTGTTTCATATATAGGCTTGCAAAGAATATGGATATGTTTTAGATTCTGCACTTGGCGATGTATGTACCACCTTCAGGGAGTTTAAGTTCCTCATCAGGTGTTTCAAAAGTCCACAAAGGTGCATTTGCTCTTATCGAATCCATGACAGCATAGAAGTTAAACATTAATATTCCGTAATTCAGATACATATCTGATCCGTCTGTAATTTCATCTTCAAGGCCAATCAGATAAACATAGCTATCATCAAGGATAAGTCTGTATGGCTGGCGATTCAGAAAGGACTGCGCTTTGCTGGCTGCAAGCAGAGAACTTTCAAGCTCTGCATATAATTTCTCTGACTCTAACGGCTGACCGTATACTTTATAAGAAACTAAATCGTCAAGGCTGATTTTTGGCGCAGCCTTTGTTCCGCTTTCAATCATTTTAACATTTGATGGACTCTTTATGTCGAGCCTGGTTTCGGTTACATCCTTATTTCTATATCCGAATGCTATAATAGCAGCAATGGTTTTGTCACTATCTTCATCGATTGTTTTCTTTGCAATATCGGCATCATTAATAGTAAGCCAACATGCGGCAAGATCAAGTTGGGTCATTTTAAGTGTCAAGCCCTGAGCAATAAAGCCTGCATTCTCAAGATAATGATCTTTTTCTTCTGAGAAAATAACAAGATAATTAGGTGCTTTAATAAGGAAGCCATTATATCCAACGCTGCCTTCTGTTTTCTCTAGAGTAGCGTATGAGTATGTTTTTAATTCTGTGGCGATTTCAGGGACCAGCAAAGTTTCCTGGTTATAATATTCATATAAGGCATCAATTTTAATTTGCTCTACATCGTTCATAATAAAATTTCTGCATGATTCTCTTCTTTTTACAATTTCGTCATAATATTTGATATATTCCATAATTATAAACTCCTTTACATATGTGTATTGTGGAAATTTGATTAATGATTTTCTTATGTATTCCCATTCATATTGATTATATGGGTTTCTGCTCATAAAGTCGATAGGAATAAGAGGCATTTTCTTAGTAATTTTGGCCAAGAAAATGAATAAATTATGATACAATACATATGCATATAGAAAATTATTGTCAAGGAGAGATTATGATATTAGAGGAAAAGACTATCAGTAGTGAGATTGTTTATAGGGGACCTGTTTTTGACGTAAGAAAGCATTTGGTAGAAACTCCAGGAGGGAAAACTACTCGAGATGTCGTTGAACACAACGGTGGATCTATTATGTTAGCAGTAACAGATGAAGGAAAAATCTTGATGGAAAGGCAGTTTAGGAAACCTTTGGAGAGAATTGTTCTGGAGCTTCCTGCAGGAAAGATTGACCCGGGAGAGGATGCTTTGGTTACAGCTATAAGGGAACTGGAAGAAGAAACAGGATATAAGGCAGGTGATGTGAAGCATCTCATTTCATATAATCCCACCTGCGGGTACTCCAATGAAACTCTTCATATATATTTATGTCGAGAACTCTCGCCTGGGAGAAAAAATTGGGATGATACTGAGTATCTGGAAATTGAAGAATACGAAGCGGACGAAATCATAGATATGATAAAGGATAAAAAAATAAAAGATAGTAAGACAATTGTAGGGATACTTTTCGCAAGATTGATTGGTGAAATATAAGTGAATGTTGATGATTAAAGTAAGCGATTTTATTGAATATTTGAGCATATCCGGAAACAAGAAAAAAAACACATTGGTTGCATACGAAAGAGATCTCAATGAGTTCGAGCTTTTTTTGAAAGAAAGGGATGGCAAATCACTAAATGATTGTAGCGAAAGTGATGCCGTTGCTTTTGTTCTCGCTTTGAATAAGAAGAAAAAGTCAAAGGCTACCATTAATCGCAAGATATCATCCATCAGAATGTTTTATGAATACCTTATAGATAAGGATATATTAGATACTAATCCGTTTTCAAAAATAAAATCTACAAGAAATGATAGACGGGATATAGACTTTCTTAGCGTTGAAACAGTAGAAAAGCTTCTTTCTCTTCCTGAAGACACAGATAAGGGCATAAGGGACAGAGCTCTTATGGAATTTATGTATGGAACCGGGGCAAGGGTAACTGAGGTGGTAAGGCTTAAATTCTCGGATATAAATTTCAAAATGAGTTTTGTAACGCTGAGAGATTCTTACGATGAGAAAAGGATAGTTCCTCTCGGAAGCTATGCAAATGCGGCGATGAGAAGGTATATAAATGAAGCATACATCTCTATTAAAGGTCGAGAAGTATCTTTTGATGACTATTTCTTTATAAATTTAAGAGGAGAGGCTCTGACAAGACAAGGTATATGGAAAATTTTTAAAGAATATGGAGAAATGATAGGTATTGCCGAGCGAATGACACCACAGATTTTTAGAGATAGCTTTGCAACACACATCCTCCAAAACGGCGGAGATCTTAAAACTTTGCAGGAACTTATGGGTTTTGAAGATATGTCTGTAGGTATTGCATATCTTGCAATGGTGACTGTACATGTTAAAGAGGTTTTCAATAAATGTCATCCTAGAGCTTAGTTTTAATCTAAATTTCAAATTATATTCTGAAAGCACTTGCATTGCTCCTCAAGGTAATGTATATTATTAAGGCTGTTATTACGGGCGGTCCTCTGGTTGCAGATAGAATTTCTAATCATTAAACCAAGAACGTCTTGAGGGGAGGGAGAAATAACATGAATATTTTAGATCAGCTTACAATGGATTACAGGAAGGAAGATCTTCCAAAGTTCAATGTTGGCGACACTGTGCGTGTACACATTAAAATAGTCGAAGGCCAGAGAGAAAGAATCCAGGTTTTCGAGGGTTATGTGCTTAAGAAGCAACATGGTGGTGTCAATGAGACGTTCACTGTAAGAAAGCTGTCCAGAGGAATTGGCGTTGAGAAGACATTCCCGCTGCATTCACCAAGAATTGATAAGATTGAGGTGATAAGAGAAGGAAGAGTCAGAAGAGCAAAACTCCACTACATGCGTGAGAGAACAGGCAAGGCAGCAAGAATTAAAAGTGCCAGATAATGGATATAATGCATACCCGAAGCAAAAGCTGAAGGTATGCATTTTACTTATTCTATATGCTATGACACAACAGATTAAAGAGATAAAAATATGGGGAATATAGAAAAAATTAACTGGTATCCCGGCCATATGAAAAAAACTAGGGAGATGATACGAGATAACCTAAAGGCTGTTGATCTTGTAGTTGAGATTATAGATAGCCGTATTCCTGTGTCCAGCAGAAATCCGATTATTGACGATTTAATATCCGGAAAGAGAAGGATTGTAATCCTAGGTAAATTTGATCTTGCCGATGAAGCAGAAACTAGAAATTGGCAGGAACAAATAAGAGCTTCCAAGGATGTGGTCAAGGTGATGGCTCTTAATTTACAGTTAGGTGATAATATAAAATTGCTTATAAAGGCATTAGATGCTGAACAACATATAAGAGATGTAAATAAGTCAATCAAAAGGCCTCTGCGACTTATGATAGTGGGTGTTCCTAATGTCGGAAAATCTTCGCTTATAAACAGGTTGACCGGTAGAAAATCTGCTCAAACAGGAGATAGACCTGGAGTGACGAAGGGTAAACAATGGCTAACACTGGAAAACGGAATGCAGCTACTCGATACACCGGGAGTGCTTTGGCCCAAATTTGAGGATAATAATGTAGGGCTTAAACTTGCATTCTGCGGAAGTATAAGGGACGATATATTAGATGTTCAGGAGCTGGGTTTTGAGCTAATTAAGGTGCTTGGAAATACATATCCTGATCTCTTGCTGGAAAGATACAAACTGGATTATATAAGTGAAAATGCACTTGAAAATATGGACAATATAGCAATCAAGAGGGGGTTCATACTGCCTGGTAAGCGGATAGATTATGAAAGAACCGCTAGGATTGTTCTTGATGAATTTCGCAGCGGAAAAATAGGACGTATTACCTTAGAGAAAGCAAGGACATTATGACAAAGCTTGAAAGAATCGAAATTCAGAAACAGAGATTGCTGGATATGAAAGCCCATGAAAACGAATTGCGTCTCAAAGGGTTAAAATATATAGCCGGTATAGACGAGGTCGGTAGGGGTCCCCTTGCCGGTCCTGTTTATGCGGCCTGCGTGATTATGCCTGAGAATTTTGAAGTACTCGGTATTAACGACTCCAAGAAGCTTACCGCAAAAAAAAGAGATGAGTTTTTTGACCTTATAACTGAGAGCGCTGTGGCTTACGGCATTGGTATAGTTGACAATAAAGAAATAGACAGTATAAATATACTTGAGGCGACAAAGAAAGCGATGATAAAAGCCATCCATGCGTGCAATAAGATGCTATCTGAAAAAATCGGAACTGATGCACAGATCGATATATTGCTTATCGATGCCCTCAGGATTGACATAGACATTCGTCAAGAGTCAATAGTAAAAGGTGATGAAAAATGTCTTTCAATAGCAGCAGCTTCCATATTAGCGAAGGTCTCACGAGACCGCTATATGGTGGAAATGGAAGATATATATCCGGGGTACGGTTTTGTCAGCAACAAGGGATATGGAACAGCTGCACACTATGATGGACTGAATGAATTTGGAATTACTCCTATACACAGGAAAAGTTTTCTCAAAAATTTCAGTTCCGAGCAGGATATAGCACGAAAAACGATTAAAGCTACAAATGGAGGAAATATGGCAAAGAAAATATATGC
Source organism: Clostridiales bacterium (assembly GCA_012735145.1). Taxonomy (GTDB): domain Bacteria; phylum Bacillota; class Clostridia; order Peptostreptococcales; family Anaerovoracaceae; genus Crickella. Next base: position 15,319 of record JAAYIA010000008.1, read on the forward strand.
CGTAAAGAAAGGAAGAATAACGGGAATCCTGATGACATGGGAGGAGTGTAAAGCCAGTGTTGATGGATTTGCAAACGCAGAGTACAAGAGCTTTACCGATGTAGACGAGGCACTGGATTATATTGGCTTATCCAGGACCGGATCACTTTTAAATACTGATGTTAAATCAAAAGGCTTTGTAGCACAAGAAAAAAAACTGCCTTCCGGAATACGTGCCTATGTTGACGGAAGCTTCGATGAAGCAACAGGGAGATTTTCATGTGGTGCTGTCATAGTTAAAACGGATGAAGAAGGCAAAACGGATATTGTTGAGTTAAACTCTGCATTTAATGATGAGGAATTTGCAAAGCACAGAAATGTCGCCGGAGAAGTAATGGGTGCGAAGCTCGCAATCGATTATGCTCTAGATAATGACATAAAGGAAATAACTATATACCACGACTATGAGGGTATTGAAAAATGGGCGAATGGACTATGGAAGACGAATAATCCTCTGACGAAAGCATATAAAGCATATGTGGCCGATGCCAGGGAGAAAATTAAAATAGATTTTGTCAAAGTAAAAGCCCATACCGGAGATAAATACAATGAAATGGCTGATAGACTTGCAAAGAAGGCTCTCGATATGTAAAATATAAAACGTGAGTGAGGTCTATTAGCTCAGTTGGGAGAGCGTCTGGGTGACAACCAGAAGGTCATTGGTTCAAGTCCAATATAGGCCACCAATATAATATGTATAAGGCTTGAAGATGTTAAAGTTTCAAGCCTTATTTTATTGAAATGAACATGAGAGGATGCAAATATAACCGAAATTTAGATCGATTAAAATAGATATGAAACTATAGAATATTGAATATGTGATTGGTTATTAATTCCAAATCATACATCTTATATGCTATAATTAAACGGTTAGTTTTGCATTATAAAACATTAAATGAAAGGAATGCAAAGTGCTTAAAGAGTTACACGGTGATATCGTCAAAGAAGAGATTGATAACAGTATTATTTCGAGTGTTACCAAGCTTAATGACGAGGGAATAATTCCCAAGATAGCTATTATAAGAGCCAAAGAAAATTCAGGTCTTATTTATTATGAAAAGGCTATTCTGAGGCAGTGCAAGGCATACAATATTGAGTCGCAGCTGATTTCCTTCCCTGAAGATGTTTCGCAGAAAGAGCTTGAAAATAAATTACATGAAATAAACATGGATAAATCGGTTCACGGTATTATTTTGCTCAGACCTTTTCCTTCTCAAATAAATGAGGATAGATTGAATAATATTATACATCCTTCAAAGGATATTGATGCGGTTACAGATATTTCGATAGCAGGGCTTTTTACGGGAAAGAAAGATATTTATCTTCCATGCACAGCAAATTCATGCATGGAGTTTTTGAAACATTATGGAATATCAGTAGAAGGTAAGAAAGTGACGATTATAGGAAGAAGCTTAACTGTAGGCAAACCTCTTTCTGTTTTAATGCTTGCAGCTAATGCTACTGTAACGGTGTGTCATTCGAAGACGACACAAGAAGACCAGATTGCTGCATGTAAGAATGCAGATATTGTTGTTCTTGCAACAGGCAAGGTTGAGGGGTATGGAACGGAGTATTTCAGAGATGGTCAAATTGTCCTTGATGTCGGTACAGGAACCGGCAAAGATGGAAAGATGCACGGTGATCTCGATATGAGAGAAATACAGGAATCTGATATTATCAAGGACTTTACATATACCCCTGTACCGGGTGGTATAGGCAAGGTTACAACTGCAATATTGTTACGTAATATTATTAAATCTGCGGGAATGTATAAGGAGAAATAGATGGCTTATAGATATTACATTGCAGAGCGAACGAGGGGAATTATGCCCGAGTATAAAGGTACAGATGAGGAACTTCAGGACACTATAGATGATATAAGCTTGCTTTACAATTCTGCAATTAAAGAACTTGAAACAAAATTAGAGGTTTTGTCCGATGATTTTGACAAAAAGCATGCATATATGCCGATTCATCATATACAATCAAGACTCAAAACTTTTGAGAGCATACTCGAAAAAGCTATTAGATATGGAATCGAAGATCCGATAAACAATTTGGATACGGTAAGAAGGGAAATACTTGATATTGCCGGCATAAGGGTTGTATGCAACTACGAAGAAGATGTATATACTATGTCCAATCTGCTTCTTAATCAAGAAGATATCGAGCTTGTAAGAATTAAAGATTATTGCAATAAGCCAAAGGAAAGCGGTTACAGAAGCTTGCATGTTGTTGTAGCTGTGCCGGTTTATCTTGTAAATAGAAAGAAAATTATTCCTGTGGAACTGCAGTATAGGAGTGTTGCCATGGACACGTGGGCAAGCTTGGAGCATGAGCTGAGATACAAGAACAAGGGAGAACTTTCGGAAGAGATTGTTAATGAGCTTAAAGAGTGTGCACAGGCCCTTGATGATGTAGATAAACGCATGGCAAAGGTAAGACATGAAGTCCTTAAGGATGAGAATGAATATAGTAACTATTGATACATAAGGAGAGAAAGGTGAAGAATTTAGATAAGACATATAGACCTAAAGATTTTGAAGATCGCATATATGAGATGTGGGAAGAAAAGGGTGCTTTTAATGCTGAAATTGATAAAAGCAAAAAACCTTTCACTATTGTTATGCCGCCTCCGAATATAACAGGACAACTTCACATGGGCCATGCATTAGACCAAACTCTGCAGGATATTCTAACGAGATGGAAGAGGATGCAAGGCTATTCTGCCCTGTGGCTGCCGGGAACCGATCATGCAAGCATAGCAACTGAAGTCAAAGTTGTAGAGAAGCTTAAGAAAGAAAAAGGTATCGATAAGAACGATATAACTCGTGAGGAGTTTCTGGAGCATGCTTGGGAATGGAAGAAAGAATACGGGGGAAGGATAACTGAGCAGTGTCGTAAGCTTGGAGATTCTTGCGACTGGAGAAGAGAACGATTTACAATGGACGAAGGCTGTAACAAGGCAGTTACAGAGATGTTCATCAAGCTATATAACGATGGATTGATATACAAGGGAAATAGGTTAATTAACTGGTGCCCAAGCTGTCAAACAACTCTTTCTGATGCAGAGGTTGAGCATGATGATACTGATGGTAAATACTGGTACTTTCGCTATCCTGCTACAGATGGCGGCGCCGGAATTACTATTGCAACATCAAGACCTGAGACAATGTTTGCCGATGTGGCAATAGCTGTTGCCGAAGATGATGAAAGGTATTCTGCACTTGTTGGTAAAACGGTTATATTACCGCTGACCGGTAGGAAAATTCCTGTTATCACAGATGAACATGCCGATCCTGAGAAGGGTACGGGAGCAGTCAAAATCACACCCGCTCACGACCTGAACGACTTTGAAGTGGGACAGAGGCACGGACTTGATTTGAGTTTCTCATGCATAGACGAGCACGCGAAGATGACAAGTTTGGCAGGCAAATATGAAGGAATGGACAGATACGACTGCCGTAAAGAATGGGTTAGAGAACTTGAAGAGGCAGGCTATCTCGTCAAGACAGAGGATGTTGTAATTCCAATTGGGAAATGCTACAGATGCAATACGGTAATTGAACCAAAAATAAGCGATCAGTGGTTTGTTGCTATGAAAAAACTCGCTGAGCCTTCAATCAAAGCCGCAGAGGGAGAAGGAGGGGAGCTTGTTCACGTCCCAAAAAGATTCGAGAAGATTTATCTGAATTGGCTGACTGATATAAGAGACTGGTGTATATCGAGACAGCTTTGGTGGGGACATAGAATCCCGGCATATTATTGTGATAGTTGTGGAGAAATCTTTGTAGGTAGAGAAGCTCCTGCAACTTGTTCAAAATGTGGTGGAAACAGTTTTCATCAGGATGAAGATGTTCTCGATACATGGTTCAGCTCAGCCCTTTGGCCTTTCTCAACCCTTGGATGGCCTCAAAAAACACCTGATCTGGACTACTTTTATCCGAATAGTATAATGGTAACAGGATACGATATTTTGTTCTTCTGGGTCGTAAGAATGGTTTTCTCCGGAATATATGCAATGGAAGAAATACCATTCAAATATGTATTTCTTCACGGTCTAGTAAGAGATGAGCAAGGCCGTAAGATGAGTAAATCTCTTGGAAATGGTATCGATCCTCTTGAAGTGATAAATGATGTTGGAGCTGATGCGTTAAGGTTCATGCTTGCGACCGGAATTTCACCGGGCAACGATATGAGATTTATCAGGGGAAAGCTCGAATCTTCGAGAAACTTTGCAAATAAACTATGGAATGCTTCGAGGTTTACAATAATGAATCTCAAGGATGATAATGACGAATTTCTTCCGGTAGCTGATGATGCTACTGCTGTTCTCAAGGATGAGGACAAATGGATAATTGCAAAAATCAACGATGGAGTGAAGGAAATTACCGGTGATCTTAACAAGTTTGAACTGGGACTTGCAGGACAGAAGGTATATGAGCTTATCTGGGATGTTTATTGCGATTGGTATATCGAGCTTGTTAAAGGAAGACTTTATGGTAACGATGAAGAAGATAAAATGACGGCAAGGTATGTTTTGCAAAGAACATTGAAGACACTTCTAAAATTGCTTCATCCTTATATGCCATTTATTACCGAGGAAATTTGGGGATATCTACCGGAAGAACCAAAAACTTCAGATAATCCTGATGGACTTTTAATCAAAGAGAGCTGGCCTGTGTATTATGCAGGCCTTGAATACGATGAATCTGTAGATAGGGTAGAAACAGCTAAGGAAATAATCAAAGCCATAAGAAATATTAGGGCTGAAGCTGATGCTCCACCATCAAGGCATATCAATTTGATTATAAGAACAGATAGCATTGCTGAAATGGTTCCATTCATTGAGCCTTATGTCAAGAAGCTTGTCAATGTTGATAATATTAAAGTGGAGGGACTGAGCTCGGCAGCTGCAAATGATGTAATATCTGCTGTATTCAGCGGGGGAGAAATTTTGGTTCCGCTTGATGAGTTAGTCGACATAAGTGCAGAAATTGAGAGACTCGAGAAGGAGATGAAAAAGCTCGAAGGCGAAGTTCAGAGGGTTGACAAGAAACTGTCGAATCCTGGATTTACTTCAAAAGCACCTACTGAGGTCGTTGATGAGGAACGTGCTAAGGGTGAGAAATATAGGGAAATGCTCGAAACAGTTATTTCAAGACTTAACTCACTCAAATCAAAATAATCGGAGAACTTTAACATGGCAAATTTTGATGGGCTGGAAAGAATGAATGCTTTTCTCGAAGAGATTGGTCATCCCGAAAAAGATTTCAAAGTGATACATATCGCTGGCACCAATGGCAAGGGTTCCACAGCTGTTATGATAGCTGCTATTCTCGAACAGGCGGGATATTCCGTCGGTATATATACATCTCCTCATCTTGAGGATTATTGCGAAAGAATGCAAATTTGGGATGGAAATCATAGGATGATTAGTTGCGATAAGTTGACCAGTCTTATGTCAAGGGTGGAAAATTTCCCGAATCTTACGCTGTTTGAGAAGCTGACAGGAGCTGCATATCTTTTCTTCGCAGAGGAAAAACCTGATTATATTGTTCTGGAATGTGGCCTTGGAGGCAGATGGGACTCTACAAATACAATTGAAAAGCCTCTGGCTTCTGTTATCACACAGGTGGGATTGGATCATACTGAAATACTTGGCAAGACAATATTTAAGGTCGCAAGAGAAAAGGCAGGAATAATTAAGCCGGGTGTTCCGGTTGTATCTCAGACTATGGATTTAACTGTAAAAAATATTCTAAGCAGAAAGGCTGCTGAGAAGGGAAGTCAATTTATAGACGTATCATTTTTGATTGATGAGTATAGACATTACCAACTTGCAATGAAAGGCAAACATCAGCTTGCAAATGCTGCAACGGCTGTTGAGGCAATAAAAGCTTCCGGCATTTCTGTTTCAGAAGAAAATATTGAAAGTGGTCTTAGCAGGGCAGTCTATCCCGGACGATTTGAGATAGTGAAGACAAATCCGTATTGGATAATAGATGGAGCACACAATCCTGATGCAATTCAGGTACTGACAGAAACATTTAATGCTTTTGCTAAGGGAAATAAGATAAAAAGAACCCTTGTAATTTTTGGCTGTATGAAAGATAAGAATTACAATAGGATGATAAGCTTATTAACAGAGAATTTGAGGGGATGCACATTTTCTACAGTAACAATAGATGATGAAAGAGCAGAGGATGCTGTAGTTCTTGGTAAAAGGTTTGTAGACAGAGGGAGAAGCTGTGTATGTTATGACTCCGTGGATGAGGCTGTAGCAGAAGCAAAGACGATGAACTTTGAGTGTATACTCGTAACAGGCTCGATATATCTGGCAGGATCAATTAGAGAATGTCTTTTTGAAGAAAGGGGCTAAGGTTAATGTTTGACAGAAATGGAAACGAAAGCAGCGATTATAACCACAAGATTGTAGAAGAAATAAGAAAGACCTCAGGAAAGGTTGCCGATCTTATTGAAAAAGAGTATTTCAGGCAAAAAGAAAATGTAGAACTTATAGCTTCGGAAAATTATTGCTCGGAAGCTGTAATGGCTGCGTGCGGAAGCTGTCTTTCATGGAAGTATGCAGAAGGATATCCATATGAGAGATCTTCTGGAAACAAGGGCAGGTATTACGGTGGAACCAAGTATGTAGATGAACTCGAAGAGTATTGTTGTGAGAAATGGAAAGAGGTTTTCAATACGGATTATCATGTCAACGTTCAGCCACATTCAGGCTCGCAGGCAAACTTTGCCGCATATGGTGCGGTTCTTAAACCAGGGGATACAATTCTTGCTTTAAATCTAAACAATGGGGGACATCTAACCCATGGATCATCGGTAAATTTCAGTGGAAGAATTTATGATATGCATTTCTATGGCGTGGATGAAAACGGTTTAATAGATATGGCGGATGTTAGAAAGAAAGCAGATGAGCTCAGGCCCAATATGATTTTGGCTGGGGCTTCCGCATATTCCAGAATTATTGATTTTGAAGGTTTTTCAGAAATTGCAAAGGAAGTCGGAGCACTGTTTATGGTAGATATGGCACACATAGCAGGTCTTGTAGCTGCAGGTGAGCATCCATCACCGTTCGGGTATGCTGATATTATCACAACTACTACTCATAAAACTCTGAGAGGACCTCGTGGAGGAATGATATTCTGTAAGCCGGAACTGGCTAATAAAATTGATACAGGGGTATTTCCTTTCGCTCAAGGTGGTCCGCTGGAACACATAATTGCCGGTAAAGCAATATGTGCAGAGGAAGCATTATCACCTGAGTTTAAAAAATATCAACATCAAGTAAGGCTTAATTGTTCTGCATTTGCAGATGAGTTTATCAAGCTGGGATACAATGTGGTTACGGGAGGAAGTGACAATCACGTATTCCTACTGGACTTTTCAGACCGAGAATTTACAGGTAAGGACCTTCAAATGGCAGGAGACGAAGCAGGCATTACTATGAATAAGAACTGTGTGCCAAACGAAAAGAGATCTCCAATGCAGACTTCAGGAGTTAGGATAGGAACAGCTCCTATGACAACACGTGGATGGCTTGAAGAGGATTTTCGTCAAGTAGCACACAGAATTGATAAAATTGTCAAGGATCTTGAGCAAAAGAAGGCAAAAGAGAAGATAGAAAAATAAAAAATAAGAAGAATGAGCAAAAAAAGCATATGCATTTCGTGACATTTGATTGAATAGGTTTTTTTGCTGTTGTATAATGATGAAAAGAATCAAGGAGGGCTTAACCAAATGGTGAAATTGTTAATCGGACATAAAGGTAGCGGTAAGACCAAGAGAATGATTGAATTGGCTAATGATACTGTTCAGACAGCTAAGGGAAGCATAGTTTTTATCAATAAGAATTCCAGGCTTATTTATGACCTAGACTATAAGATTAGGGTTGTATGCATGGAGGACTTTCCGCATATTACCAATGAAGATGAGTATATAGGATTTCTCTTCGGAATAATGAGCTCTGATAACGATATAGAGACGATATTCCTTGATGGAATTATGAGACACAGGGATTTTGCTCTTGAGATTCTGCCGAGCTTTGTTGAAAAGATTAAGGTCATTTCCAAAGAAGCAGAAATCGACTTTGTTCTGAGTGTAACTGCTGAGCTTGAGGAGATGATAGGAGTCAGTTTCGACGATGTCGAAGTGTTGAACTGATAGAAAGACAAATGCCCTGAGCAAAGCTCAGGGCAATATTTTTTTGTGAATAGTGGGGATGTTTCGTATGCCAACCAATGAAACCAATCTTTTAAAGCAGTTTATGCAAGGTATCGAAGATGGAAAGATTAAGTTCGATGATGCTCTTGAAAGATCGAATAAAGATTATCAAGTTTTCAAGTGCACGGAAAAACATCTATGCACATCAAGTGGTAAACACTCTGAAAAAAAAGAATTTTCAGAATTGGCACTTGGAGATAATCTGGAATACATGACACAGCTCCTCTCAAAAGGCTATGCAGGAAGATTTAATCTGATATATATTGATCCACCGTTTTTCACCAAAGCAAAATACAATGCGACTGTTACAATAAAAGATAGAGAAGGTAAGGAACATAAGATACATCACCTTGCATACGATGATCGTTTTGATAGAAATCTCAAATTTTATATTGAAAATATGACGGTTAGACTTATGATGATAAGAGAGCTTTTATCTGATAACGGTCTTGTATGGGTACACCTCGATTGGCATTCTGCTCATTATATCAAGATGATGATGGATTATATATTCGGAGACAAGAACTTTGTAAATGAAATCGTGTGGTGTTATAAGTCCGGAGGTTCGGGAAAGAGACATTTCGCACGTAAGCATGACACAATTCTTGTTTATGGCAAGACAAAAAAATACTATTTGAATATCCCAAAAGAAAAATCATATAATAGGGCGTTTAAGCCGTATCAATTCAAAGGGGTTAAGGAATATAAAGATGAAAAAGGCTGGTATACTCTTGTCAATATGAAAGATGTTTGGCTTATTGACATGGTTGGAAGAACATCTAACGAGAGAACTGGCTATGCTACTCAAAAACCAACAGAATTGATGAACAGAATAATCCGTTCAAGTTCTAAGGAAGGTGACCTTGTAGGAGATTTTTTTGCGGGAAGCGGAAGCTTTTTAGAAGAGGCAGAGTCTTTAGGCAGGTGCTGGATTGGTTGTGATAATGAGAAGCTAGGTGTTTCCATTACTAAGAAAAGACTGGACATTAAGGGTGCGAATTATGTATATAGTTCAGAAAATGCGAAGAATCTCAATATCGATGGAGTTACTATAGAATGCACCGATTGTGATATTCTTGAAAGCGGGAAGAAGCTATGCAAATATAGAATTTCACGTTTTGTACCTGACATCGCAATGGGATATATACAATTAAGAGATCGTGAATTTGTTGAAGATGCTCTTGCTACCGATACAATGCAATTTATAGATTACATAATGGTAGATTCGGATTATAATGGTAGTTTTTCATGTACAGATATGTTTGACAAGAATTACGATAATATGACAGTTGTCGCAAGAGATTTAACAGCTTTTATAGTTGTAGATATATTTGGAAGAGAATATTTTATTAAGAAAGAGAACGATAAGTAAAGAAATGAAAGATATGAAAGAAACAAAAATAAAAAACTCGGGACAGAAGAAGATAAAGAAATCTACAAAGAAGTCTAATAAGGACAGGCTTGAAAAAGAAAAAGAAGCTGTTTTTAAGGCGAACCGAATTGCCGCGATAGACCCTACTTACAAGGGGAAGTCGAAGCTTCAAGTTAAAGCAAGTACTGTTATAACAGCACTTCTTGGCGCTGTTATGGGATCTTATGCTACAGTCAGCATTATGATACCAAGCGGCTTGACTTATGGAGGTATTACAGGTATTGCGAGAATGGTACAGAATTATACAGGCTGGAATTATTCTCTTACATACTATGCCCTGACATTTGTTGTTATGATAGTTGTCTGGATGACTCTGGGTATTAAGGAAGTAAAAAAAATACTTCTGCTGTCAATTTCTTATCCGGGGTTTATGCTTATATTTGAGCTTCTTGATGCAAAATTGCTTCAGAACGATGATAAATTTCTGGCTGCAGTCTTTTGCGGTGTAGCTTTTGGTGTTTCTAACGGTCTTACATTTAAAGCAGGGTTTTCCAGCGGTGGAACAGACTCTATCGCAAAAATTATTAAGTTCAAGAGGCTTCCTCATGTAGGTATAAATGATATAACCTTCGTTATAAATACCGCCATTGTAATCATAAGCGCAATCGTATTCGGAATTAATGTTATGCTCTATACTATCATTACCATGTATATATCTATGAAGGTTGCCGAAGCTGTTATGTTCGGTTTGACAGATAAGCTAATAGAGCTGAGCATTATAACGGAAATACCAGAAGAACTTAAAAGCTATATTATCGGTGAAATCGGTCGTGGTGTTACAAGTGTTAAAATAACGGGAGAATATACAGGAGAGAAGAAAAAACAGCTTAAGGTAATTTGCTCACCAAGAGAGGGTTTCTTAATAAAGAGATTTCTTGCTGAAGGCGATCCACAATCATTTGTATCTGTCCTCAGAGTCAGCTCTGTATGGGGCGTAGGAAGAGGCTTCTCCGATATACGCGATATGGACAACTAAAGCAAAATCAAAAACATGATATCAATTTAAATCTTATAGGAAAGGTAAAATTTACCAACCCTATGAGATTTTTTCTTTGATAATTTTTTCGACTAGAATTGAAGATATTAGGTTGATTGTTCTGGGATTTAGGATGAGATAGCCATTGATATAATCGGGATCTGATGAAATATCTATCCCTATAGATTGAAGATCAAGGTAGAAGGAATCCATATATTTCCTAATTGGAACAGTAATTTCGTATAAACCTGTGCTGGAATTAAATATAGAAGTAACAGGGCACTCCTCGTCAGGATAAAATGCTGCAGATGATGGATTGGATATCTGATCGCCGCAGATGTTAAGAATAAGTTTTTTAGATAATAAATTAGGCCTCACGGTGTAACTACCATTCATAATGGGGAAACCATAATTGGCCATTGCAGAGTCCATATTTGCAATATCGGGAAGTGACATTGATAAAAGTCTGTGTAGCTGCAATACATCTTCTCTATTGTGTGTAAGGAGAATTTTCTCTAGTGTGGAATTTCCGGTAAGAGAATACTTATCAAATATTGAAATATTTTCTCTACCGGAAATAACATCTTGCCTGCTTGAAAAAATTCCATAGTGAGTTTCTATAGATTTTTGACTCATTGAGCCAAGATTATATCTAAGATTGGTATTCCTAATCAGAAAATTATACAAATCAAAATTATATAGATTTAATCTTTCTTCCAAGTAATTATGTTCGAGTCTTGTGTTAAGAAATGGAAGGTCAAATCTAAGACCGTTGAAGGTAATAAAGAAATCTATTTGTTCTTGTTTGATAAAGTCCAAACTTGCCTCAAGGACTTTACATTCTTCAAGAGGATTTTCTGCAAGAAATTGCACAACTTTAATTCCCGAAGGGGTTTTAATAAGAAAAGCAATCAGAAAGATTTTTGATCTCTTAGAATCCAATCCTGTGGTTTCTATATCGAGTACACAGGATTTCAAGCCATCAAAATAAGACTTGAAATTTTCAGGATATTCATTGATGTTTTTATATTTTTTTATAAAACATTTCATAGATTTATTATAGCACTATGCATAAGTCTACACGTTAAAGAGGAAATGTACGACATCGCCGTCTTTGATTTCATATTCTTTGCCCTCAGATCTCAGCCAGCCGTGTTCTTTGGCAGCTGAAAGCTTACCGTCACATTCCATAAGCTTATCGTAAGATATAGTTTCTGCTCTGATGAAGCCTCGCTCAAAATCCGTATGAATTTTTCCTGCCGCCTGTGGAGCGAGAGTGCCTCTCTTGATTGTCCAAGCACGAGTCTCATCTTCTCCAGTTGTAATGAATGATATCAGGTTAAGAAGGGCATATGAAGATTTGATAAGTTTATCAAGGCCTGTTTCATCTATTCCCATATCTTCAAGGAAAATCGCTTTCTCGTCATCGTCAAGCTCCGAAAGTTCAGCTTCTATCTTTGCGCATATAACAACGACTTCTGACCCCTCTGTGGATGCATGTGCTCTGACTGCTTGAACATATTCGTTTTCATCGTCCATCAGTTCATCTTCAGAAATATTTGCGGCATATATTATTGGCTTAAATGTCAGGAGTTCAAGAGTTTTGACAAAGGCAGTCTCTTCTTCATCAAAGTCCATCATACGTGCAGAACGACCTTGGGACATATTGTTATATATATCTTGTAGTATTTTAAGTTCAGCTAAAGCAGATTTGTCTGATTTGGCCTGCTTCTCTGTCTTGGTAATACGTCTTTCAAGGACTTCCATGTCAGCTATTATAAGCTCAGTATTGATGATTTCTATATCATTTGCAGGATCGATGACACCATCAACATGAACAATGTTGGGATCGTTAAAACATCTTACGACATGCACTATTGCTTCAACTTCTCGAATATGACCAAGAAACTTATTTCCCAGGCCTTCGCCTTTGGATGCACCTTGAACAAGACCGGCAATATCACAAAACTCTATTGTGGTATATATGGTCTTCTTAGAATTATATACTTCGGAAAGGGTGGTAACGCGCTCATCGGGAACGGAAACAACACCAATATTAGGTTCAATGGTACAGAATGGATAGTTGGCAGCCTCAGCTCCGGATTTTGTAATTGCATTGAACAATGTGCTCTTGCCAACATTAGGCAAACCTACGATTCCAAGTTTCATGTTATGTAACTCCTTGCTTGTATAATGATTAGACTATGCGTCTGTGGTAAATTCAAATTTATTTAGATGTTATAGGTTGATTCTTGCGGCAATAGAAATACATTCCTGTGCAGAGAATAATTATAACAACACTTAATAATTGGGCTTGCTTTAATGTACCAATCATCAGGCTGTCTGTTCTGAGAGACTCCACAAAAAACCTCTCTATTGAATATAATATTCCATATAATGCTATAGTTTGACCATATGCTTTTCTTCTGTTCTTATTATAATAACTAAGAAAGAAGAAGAGAACTAGACACCAAATTGATTCATACAAGTATGTCGGATGGACTTTAACGTTATCGATAATAATTCCCCAAGGAAGATTTGTCGGGCCACCATGGGCTTCTCCATTGAAGAAATTACCCCATCTCCCTATTGATTGAGCGAGTGCAACAGAAGGGATAAGAAGATCCATCATATTAAGTGGGTTGATTTTTTTTCGTTTGCAAACTATGTAAAGTGTTGCTATTCCGAATATGAGACCTCCGTGTATTGCCAGCCCTCCGTTGCGTATATTAATCATCTCAGCGAAAGTATTGTAATAATTAAGATTAAATAAGACATAATAAAACCGAGCTCCTATAATGCCTATAGGAAGCATCCAGATTGTAACATCAAGAACATCATCACCTGTGAGATTATGCAGTGAAGCACGTTTTACTGATATGAGAATAGAAATGCACATAGCAGCAGCGATAAGGATGCCATACCACCTTATATCGATGTTACCTATGCTGAAAGCAACAGGGTTTGGTTGAATCATAATAACCTCCGATAGCATATAGTTTAGCACAATATGGCTGTCAAATTACTCATATATTGCGAGAAATCTGTAAATTTTTAAAGGAATATATATAGCTGTGGTCACAACATCGTTTTATCGAGATTTTAGATTAACATTTCAATCACTTAGAATGTATATAAAAGAAAAAAAGCATAAGAATAAAATGTTGATTATTGAGTACAAACTAAGCATTGACAATACATGCTTCTTTTGCTAATATTGACAAGCACGGTTTTTTATTGAAGCTGTATTTGTGGCGGCGTAGCTTAGTTGGCTATAGCGTCCGGTTCATACCCGGAAGGTCACTGGTTCAAGTCCAGTCGCCGCTACCATGAAGGGCGCTTAGCTCAGCTGGGAGAGCACCTGCCTTACAAGCAGGGGGTCATAGGTTCGAGCCCTATAGCGCCCACCATTATTGGCCGAGTAGTTCAGTTGGTTAGAATGCCAGCCTGTCACGCTGGAGGTCGACGGTTCGAGCCCGTTCTCGGTCGCCAATTTTTTAAGAAAATGTTGTTTTGTGGTGGGTGTCGTCAAGTGGTTAAGACACAGGGTTGTGGCTCCTGTATACGTGGGTTCGAATCCCACCATCCACCCCATTTTTTCCGATATACAGTAGTGTATATTTGTTGGGGTATAGCCAAGCGGTAAGGCAACGGATTCTGATTCCGTCATTCGCAGGTTCGAATCCTGCTACCCTAGCCAAAAATTCTGTCGAGTATTTGCTCGACACTATGGCGACATAGCCAAGTGGTAAGGCACGAGTCTGCAAAACTCTGATCCCCGGTTCAAATCCGGGTGTCGCCTCCAAAAAATACATGTTTCATTTAACTCGAAAAGTTAAATGAAACATGTTTTTTTATTGAACTTGCTTTCCCTACAGAGGGGGGGTATCATGCCTTCAAACATATATACACATAGGAGGGCCTTATTTCTTATCGATGTATATTAAAGTGTTTATTAGAAGGGAATTAATAACATGAAAGTGAAAAAAAGAAAAAGTATTGCATTAACGCTCGTCATGGTTTTAGTTAGCTTATTTGCTATTCAAATGTTTGTCGAGCCAACACTTGCATTAGCCGATTACGGTTCTGCTAATCAAGAAAATGCTTCTGACAGCTCTGCAGTTGATAACGCTACAGATGTAGACGCTTCGGATAAAGACGTTGTTAATGAAGGCCTGTCCAAACAAAAAACATCTCAGAACAATATCAATGCTAGGGGAGGTGCTGCAGCTATTATAGACGTTGTAGTTCCAGCTATTTGGTATCCGGTTGATAAAGATACCAATAAAGTCATTAAGGGGCTGACTCCGAAGATCACCTATCCGGGTATGTTTCCAAGATCAGAAGTTGCAAGAATGTATGACGGCAGCGACATATACCAGATTGATTTGATGGGAACACCTAAGCCTAAAGAACCTGGCAGCTGGTGGCAAATAACTTTATGTACACCTCCAATCTTTGGTTTACGGACAAGTTTCATCGAGTAGTTGCCCAGGCATATGGAACATATGAATTAGATGGAGGTGGGGGAAATAAAGTCAGCTCTGTTAGAAAGGTTAAGTACGGAAGCTTTGAAGCAGAAGCTAAGTTCGATGATACATTAAATGATTTTGTTGGACTTCACGGTTCAGATAGAGCTCCATATCAAGAAGGCAAGACGATGGAAATCTATATTGCTACAAAAACAAAGGATGTCAGCTTGTCAGAACCTTCCTTCAAAACCGGTGATGTTATCGTTAAAGATGTAATGAGTGACGAAACAGTCCGAGATACACTTATCGATCATGTGGAGAAAGTAGAATATGTGTATCTTCCAGAGACATTAGAAGCAGGAGCCGGAGAGACTAAAGAATTGGATTTGTCTGTACTTGATACCCTATTTCTCTATCAATATAATTCAGATGACTCTGGAGACTTTATAAAGTCCGGTAGCGATTATATAAACTTCATGAGTGAGTCTTTTGTAGGACTTCCTGAAGGGAAGTACGAGGCTGTTTACCCTATTTACTGGGATCGGGATATTCCGGACTACCTAAGCTCTCCTGATACATTCTCAAGAAACCGTTATAAATTTGAAGATACTTTCCACTTTACATTTGAAGTAAAGAAGGAAGCAACATCGACAGATAATACGAAGGATGACACAGGTCTGACTAATACAAATGACGATGCGAATCAGATCAAAACAGGTGATGAAAGCAGTATTTATTTATGGATAAGTATACTTTTGGTAGCAGCGTTGGGAATTTTTACGCTAAAAGATAGAATAATTAAAAAACACTAATTAGATTCATATATTCATTAAGAAATAAAAAAAGCTGCACATAAGGTGCAGTTTTTTTTATTATAAAATTTGTTTGAAATGAGAGGATGATATAGCTTTATTTATTAAAATAGATGCAATTAATATGATACTATTAGTTTAGGAATGGTATAAAAAAATAGAGAGGAGACTTTGCGTATGAAAATTGCGATTAATGGTTTTGGAAGAATCGGAAGGCTTTCTTTTCGTAAAATTTTAAACAATAAAAATATAGAAATCGTTGCAATTAATGATCTTACAAGTCCCGAAATGCTGGCATATCTTCTCAGAAATGATAGTGTTCAGCGAAGATTCGATGCAGAAGTAACAAATGATGATGAGGATATATTTGTGAATGGCAAGAAGTATAAAATCTATGACGAGGCTGATCCTGCCAACCTACCTTGGAAGGAGCTGGATGTAGATATAGTTCTCGAGTGTACTGGATTTTTTGCATCAAAATCAAAAGCTCAGGCTCATATAGATGCAGGAGCAAAAAAAGTCTTGATTTCTGCTCCTGCCGGAGATGATTTACCGACGATAGTATACGGAGTCAACCATAATATTCTTACAAAAGATGACATAATCGTATCGGGAGCGTCTTGTACGACAAACTGTCTTGCTCCGATGGCAAAGGTCCTAAGTGATTATAGAGAAGTAAGAACTGGATTTATGACTACAATACATGCTTATACAGGAGATCAGATGCTTTTGGATGGTCCTCATAGAAAAGGAGACCTTAGAAGAACAAGAGCCGGTGCCATCAATATTGTACCAAGCACCACTGGAGCGGCAAAAGCTATCGGGCTTGTTATTCCAGAGCTTGCAGGTAAATTGATTGGATCGGCACAAAGAGTTCCTGTTCCTGCAGGTTCTATAACCATTCTTGATGCTACACTCAAAGATGAGACAGAGACTGTTTCGGTAGAAGATCTTAATGAGGCAATGAGGGCAGCAGCCTCTCAATCATTCGGATATACCGAAGAAGAAATTGTCTCAAGCGATGTGATTGGAATGAGCTATGGTTCTCTTTTTGATGCAACACAGACACTTGCAGAAAAATGTGGAACTCACATATACGAAGTAAGAGTTGTTTCATGGTATGATAATGAAATGGGCTATGTCTGCCAGCTGATAAGGACGCTCGAACACATGATGACATTAACGCATAACAGTTAGATATATATATGGATTTGTTATAAAAGGAGGATGGAAAATGGCTTACAATGGATTTGCGATTGACGAATATCTGGATGCTGATGCAATTAATTTTCAACTTGATGAACTTATTAAGAAGCCGATTTATGGTGTTAAACCCGAGGCTTTAAGGGATTATGTAGATAATTATTTCGAAAAAAAATGCACAGGCTCAAAAAAAATGACAACACAAGCAAAGGAAGTTATTCCCGGTGGTGTTCAGCATAACTTGGCATTTAACTACCCGTTCCCATTGGCAATAGATAAAGCCGAAGGGGCATATTTATATGATGTAGATGGAAATAAATATTATGATTTTCTACAAGCCGGTGGACCTATAATACTTGGAAGTAATGATCCCGTTGTTAGAGATGCAGTTATCGATCTGTTAAAAAACTGTGGACCATCCACAGGTCTTTTTCATGATTTTGAAGAAAAACTTGCGAGAAAGATATCTGAATGTGTACCAAGCGTTGATAAGTTCAGAATGCTTGGATCGGGTACCGAAGCGTGCATGGTTGCAGTAAGAATAGCCAGACTTAAAACGGGTAACAAAAACATACTAAAAATGGGCGGAGCCTATCATGGCTGGTCAGATCAGCTTGCTTATGGAATAAGGATACCGGGAACAAAGGGTTTGCTTTCAAAGGGTGTACCTGGATTTGTGTTAAAACATACAGATGAATTTTTCCCGGGTGATCTTGAAGACCTTGAAAGAAAACTAAAGAAGAACAAGTTTAATGGTGGAACTGCCGCGGTATTTATAGAGCCAATTGGTCCGGAGAGCGGAACAAGGCCTGTGTCCAAAGCATTTGTTAGAGGATGTGAGAGGCTGGCACATGAATATGGTGCGCTGTTGGTGTGCGATGAAGTTGTATCCGGATTTAGAATTGGTATGAGCGGAGCTCAGGGATATTTTGGTATTGATCCCGACCTTACAATATTTGGGAAAGCCATAGCAGGAGGGTATCCGGGTGCGGGTGGCGTAGGTGGTCACAACGATTGCATGGCTCATCTGGGTGCCGGTCTTGATTCTTCTGGAAAAAAGATTAAGAAAGCTTTATGCGGTGGTACAGTATCTGCTACGCCTATTTCATGTATAGCAGGATATACGGCAATCTGCGAGATTGAAAAACGTAATGCATGCGAAACGGCAGGTAGAATGGGAGATAGGCTCACCAAGGGATTACAGGAACTTATCAAAAAACACGACCTACCTTTTGTCGCTTTCAATCAAGGATCGATTTGTCATCTGGATAGTGTTGGAACTATGCATTTTGCCATTGATTGGAGCAAACCGTGGGAGGTTCCAAAGATTCTCAAACAAACCGGTAAGAGACAGGTGGAAATGGAGCATATAGGGGCTGCGTATATGGCAGAAGGCATTGTTACACTCGCAGGATCCAGGTTGTATACGAGTGCTGCATACACGGAAGAAATGATTGACGATGCACTGACGAGATTTGACAGGGTGTTTGCAAATTGTGAGAAGTTAAAATAGGTATGTATATGTATAGCGAAAAAGAAGCAAAAGACCTCGTTATTGAGGCCGGCCACAAATTGGTTGAGAATAAACTGATAGCAAGAACTTGGGGTAATATATCCGCAAGGATAAGTGATGAAGCGTTTGTAATAACGCCGAGTGGAAGGGCATATGATAATCTCAAGCCTGAAGATATTGTAACTGTAATGATCAAAGATTGTTCATACGATAGCGATATAAAGCCAAGCAGCGAGAAAGGAATTCATGCGGCCGCATATAGACTAAGAAAAGATACAAATTTTGTAATACACACACATCAATTTTTTGCATCAGTAGTGTCTGCTGACAGAGGAGCGGAGGAATTTGCGCCGTGTGCTGAATACGGCCTACCGGGAACTACAAAACTAAGAAAAAATGTAGAATCTGTTATGGAAAGTTATCCAAAAGCTAAGATGTTACTTATGGCAAATCATGGAACTCTTGTAATGGGTGATGATTTCAGAGAAGCATTCGATCTTGCCGAGGTTCTTGAAACTAAATGCGAGGCAATGTTTAAACGAAGAGTCCCTAGCAACGATAAGATAAGAAGC
The DNA here is from genome assembly GCA_012735145.1 of Clostridiales bacterium. Lineage (GTDB taxonomy): Bacteria > Bacillota > Clostridia > Peptostreptococcales > Anaerovoracaceae > Crickella. Next base: position 34,582 of record JAAYIA010000008.1, read on the forward strand.
GAAGAAGTATCTTTGAGTAAACTTGATACCGGATATGAGAATTATATTATTCAGCAGGATGAATATGTTGAGGAATGTTGTCGCGCCGGAATCACATTAAAACCATATATAGACGACTTTGCTCAAATTGTCGGAGTTGATATTAAATGTTGTGACAAGAATATAGCAAAAATCAAAAAATCTATAAGGGGTAGAAATGCTGTTCTTGTTAAGGGTGTTGGCGCAATATGTTTTGCCGATAATGAGGAAGATGCCGAAGCTGTTGCGATGATACTTAGTAAGAACTGTGCAGCTGCTTGCTATGTAAGAAATGAAAAACCTCTTGGGAAAATTGATTCAATGTTGCAAAGATATGTATATTTGAACAAATATTCTAAGCAAAAAGATGCCTAAGGCACTAGAAAGTAATGCGACTTGTTTGAGGGAAAAAGATATGAAGTATATTCTAGCTTATGATATAGGTACGACAGGGGTCAAAACTTGTCTTTTCGAAGTGGATAAGACTATCAAACTTACTGCTGCCGCATCAAAGACTTATCCTCTATATATTTTAGAAAACGGTGGAGCTGAACAAGATAGTGAGGACTGGTGGGCTGCAATGGCAGAAAGTACTAAGGAACTTTTTGCTATTTCTGAATTAAAACCAAGCGATGTATCCGGAATATCGTTCTGCTCACAGATGCAGGG
>JAAYIA010000072.1 GCA_012735145.1 Clostridiales bacterium
AAACGCTGATTAAAGGAAGCACTGATTGAAGAAGGAGGCTTCTATGGACAATTTTACGAACTATGCATATTCCGATTTTTGGAATCATCTTTCCGAAGAGGATCGGCAGACATTCATACTAAACTCTCATGATCAGAGCCTTAAAAAAGGAGAGTTTGTTCGTTCTGAGAAGGTTAAATGCCAAGGCCTGATATATATCAAAAATGGGGCACTTAGAACATATCTCCTATCTGAGGACGGAAGAGAAGTAACACTATATAGGCTCCACGAAGGTGATGTATGCATCCTCTCCGCATCATGCATAATTGATACGATATCCTTTGATGTTTTTATAGATGCAGAAGAGGATACAGTTATTCAAGTGACAGACGCAGACTTCTTCGGTAAGCTTTCAAACGAGAATATTTATGTTAGGTGCTTTGGCTATCGCGTAGCAACGGAAAGGTTCTCTGATGTCATGTGGTCCATGCAGCAGCTGCTTTTTATGAGAATCGATCAGCGTCTGGCTATATACCTCTGGGACGAATCTGTAAGAACAGGCAGTCTCAAGATCAAAGCGACACAAGAAGAGGTTGCTGTCGCTATTGGTAGTGCAAGAGAGGTTGTCTCCAGAATGCTAAAGATTTTCTCCGATGAAGGCCTCGTCAATGTTTTTCGCGGGGGAATAGAAATAAAAGACAGAGCGAGGCTTCACAGCCTCACCCTGTAGTAATACGTTCAATTTAATTTATATATCACTTCTTAAACTTCATATATTGCAGATAATCCCGACGACGTTTTTATCCGTGTCGGGATTTTTTATGAATTGACTTATAGTTTAGATAAAGAGATTTACATTGGACTCCTCTGCATCTCCGAGATAATATCCGACTCCTCCGAGCTCCACTCCGTCTATGAGTTCTTCTTCCTTGATACCCATTACATCCATACTCATTGTACAAGCAACAACCTTAACCCCGTTTGCCATCGCTTTCTTAATAAGGTCCTCGAGAGAATCTACATTCTTATCCTTCATAATCTTCTTCATCATCGCTGTTCCAAGTCCGCCCATATTCATCTTTGAAATTTGGAGTTTGTCCGCTCCCTTAGGAAGCATTTTTCCGAACATCGTCTCCATTGCGGTTTTCTTAATATCCGGTCCTTTTGCCTTTCTCAGAACAGATAGGCCCCAGAATGTGAAGAACATGGTTACCGGCTTACCCATCGCTGCAGCTCCATTTGCAATTATGAAGCTTGCCATAACCTTATCCATATCTCCGGAAAAGACGATTATTGTCTTTCCATCAGCTGAAGTGGTTGTTGGCACAGCACTTCCTTCCTGAACTCCTTCTTCTACCTCTCCTTCTGCAACTCCTTTCATGACGCGAGCCACGTACTCATCGCCCTTCTTCTCGTTGCTCAGCAAAGTATTGCCTGTTCTTCTACACCAAGCCACGATGTCTTTCGCAAATCCCGGATCAGAAGCTATAACTTCTATGCTCTGTCCGTCTTCCAGCTTATTAACTGTCTCAAATACTTTGAGAATCGGCCCCGGACACTGCATACCACTGCAATTCACTCTCACGCTTATATTAGCCTCTGCATCACCTGAAGGCTTCACTCCCCCGGTCTTTGCCGGCTTTGCTTCATTGCTTACAAAAGCTCGTGCTTTGATATCCTCCACATTGTAATGGGTTGAGCCGTACAACCTTGTACCTCCCGGATAGACCTTAACGTTGCGGAAGCCATTTTCCATCAACATACGAGCCACATTGTAGCTTCTGACGCCTATCGAGCAGAGTATGATTGTCTCCTTCTTCTTGTCCAAAGTATGCATCTTTTCTCGCACTTCTCCGACAGGGATATGCACTGCACCTTCAATTGGAGAGGTGAATACTTCCGCTTCTTCTCTTACGTCGAGAATTTGAAGCTCCCTTCCTTCTTCTTTCGCCTTCTCAAGCTCATCCCATTCTGAGAAAACAACCAGTCCGTCTATGATATTTCTGATTACAAAGCCTACCATGTTAACAGGATCTTTGGCTGATGAGTAAGGTGGTGCGTATGCCAGTTCGAGCTTAGC
>JAAYIA010000073.1 GCA_012735145.1 Clostridiales bacterium
GAAATGAGATTGACCACCATATGAAATTACACCACTCTCAAACCAATGACCCTTGCCACTTCTCTGCCGTTTAGATTGACCACCATATGAAATTACACCACTCTCAAACCCCAATTTTTATTATTAAATATCAGAGAGTTTAACGCCACCACAACGCCTGTAGTTTCATATAGTGATTTAGTCATACTATAATTCACATAGATCTTCATCTATAATATACCTTTTTTCTCGCTTATCCATTACATTCCTTACAGTATTTTGAAGAAGAATAAATTTTGTTTTATTCAATAATAAAACATCATATATATATTTCAATTCGTCAATTTTATAATACTCTTCCAAATTTATAAAAATAAAAAGCTTTATGTTTAAGTAATCCTCTAAGAGTCTTATATAATTAAGAAAATCTTCTATTTCATCCTCTTCATTAGACTCTACACCTATCTTCAAACCTTTAAATATATCTACAAGATCAACACTTTGCTCTTGTTCAAGATTGATTTCTTCGTCGTAAATTAAGGTCTGAATATATTCTGTTATAAGTCCTGATATTTTTGAAAAGCTTTCATTATCTTCTAAAGCCTTGTCTTTCAATCTATCATATATTTTGTTTAGAATTCTTTTATCATTTAAGTCAAAATCGATATAAAAACTCATTATCTTCAAACTATTAGAAAGCTTCAATAACTTATTATCAACAGATAAAGCAAACGGCCCCTCTTCTCCTTTTATTTGAGCATTTAAGTTCTTTATTATATCTCTTAAATGTTTCTTATCTTCCACTATTAATAAAGGAATTTCATTTTCTTTTATTTCTATTTGTCTAGACCAATTATAATTACTTAGTTTTATAAGATCACCACTCTTTCATCCGTAGCCAGAACGCTTGACCTGGCTTTCCCTGTCACTAATTCCATATTTGAAAACTGTTTCTCTGTTATAGTTATCATTTGCACTATACCCGATTCCGGTCTGTTTTTTCTTACATTTTCCATAATATAGTTACTTGCCGTTTGATTTAGTGCTAGCTTCGTATAGACAGATTCTTGCATCATCATAAATCCGCTCTTTATCAAGTATTTTCTAAACCTAGTGTATTCTCTAATCTCGTTAGAACTTCCTACCGGAAGATCATACAAAACCATTACTCTCATAAATCTATAATTCATTTCTATAAAACTTTATTAAAGAAATATCCTTATCGTTTAAAGCATCAAAAATACTTTTAGTGTATATATTGATAGCATTTATAACTGTCATTTGAGAATTATTTATTATTATATTATCATTTAACGTGTTCACTAATTCTAGCTTTTCCAAAGTCTCAAATTCTCTTAATTCCATATTAGTCACTTTTCTATCGATAAGGATACGAAATGGCTCCATTAAATCAGACGCAAGATTAAATGGATTAAATATATTGTTGTGAAAAATACCTAGCTGTGTCATATATCCATTAGCAACAATCTCTCTGTTAAAAGCTGATAAATATAAGCTATATCCATAATTTAAAGCCGCATTTAAAGTTGATTCTTCTGTTCTAGTAAAAGTTTTCCCAAACAAAGCATTAAAATAAACTTTAGCTGCATGACCTTCCCTGTTTGTACAATCATTATTTTCAAGCTCTGTAATATATGTTTTTAACATTATATGCTCTTCCAAGCCTTTTTCTTTCAAGTGTTCTGACTGTTTTTTGATTTTATCTCTAACTATTTCCGTCCAAACATCTGCTTTTATATCTCCATCCCATTCCAGCTGATTGCGATATTTAACACTTGTATCATGACAGCCATAATAAGAAACTAACTCTGAAGAGGGGTTCCTCTTTTCATCACAGAAAATAACTTTAATTTTCTTTTTACTTAGTTCGAAAAGTAAGGCTGTTGTCAATGATACTGCTGTGGATTCTATAATAAGCATATAAATCTCATTAAGGAAAATCCTTGTTGTTTTTTCATTTGTTCTAACAACCATGGAGTTCATTTTTAAGTCTAATTTCGCTCTGTTTGAAATAATCACTGTTCTCCAGCCCATAAGCTTACTCCAATAAATCTACATAACTTTCATATAAACCTGTAACAGATTGATTTATAAGCTTAAACTCTGTAGCTTTTGTAAAATCAAAACCAAGCCTTCTCCTTGAAGAACTAATTCCCAAAGGTTTAACATCATACAAATTGGAAACTTTATTTGTAAGCATATTCAAAATGACTGTCAATATATTTATTTGATCCTCCATCTTCAAATTTTGAAATCTTTCTCTCGTCTCTGCCCTGTTAAGCTCTTCATATTTATTACCGGTACTTTTTTGATAAATAGGCTTGTTTAGTTTTTCTAAAAGATTATTATAAAGCACAAGATTTTTTTCTTTATTAATACTCCTTGAAAAATCTTCTATCGTTACATTTTTATTGATTTTCTTTGTGTTTATGAATTTATATATTTCCTTTATGTATATTTTTTCTTCTTCTCCTAAAACTAATGATATTGAATTATCTGCATAAAAGCTTTCACCTGATTTTCCTCCCACAAAATAAAAGAAACCGTTATATTTTATCAAAGAGCCAATTTTAAGTTTGCATTTAAGAGTATGGAAATCAATTATCTGTTCTGTTACATTCTTTGGAATTTGTGAAAAAATATAATCTTCTACATTTTCCCAACAATCTAAATTCGTTGTTAAATAAATTGGTATTCCAATTAGCCTCCTCTTTTCTTTTTCTACTCCTTTTCTATCTTTAATTTTGTAATAGTATGGAACATAATAGGCTATCCTTATTTTTGTCACACCACCATATTTGGAAGTATCCGCTAGCCTTGGATCATTGTTTTTTAAACCCAAATATCCTTCTTTGTTTGCCGTTTTTTTATCGTAAACAGTAAGATCAAAAAGTTGCCCCTTGTTTTCTACTGCCCTTCTTATCACTCTAACATCATTACTAGCCATTTCTTTTTTTACTATTCTTGCTTTTTCACCATTTTTTCCTTCCCAAGCAACATGTTCTCCTCTTCTTACTTCAAAATCGAACATTCTATTTAAACTATAACTTCCTTTCTCTGCATTTTTTATAAAGTTGATAGGAGATTTTGTAAATTTTGTATGATATACATTTCCCACTACAATATTTAAATAAGCATCGGCTGCATGATGGTAATCGTTTATTTCACGTACTTTAATAAAGCCCATCTCTCTTCTAAAATCAGAAACATTTTCTGCTTTTACATAAACAACTTCTGATCCTTTATAAGCTCTATTCATTATTTCAGCTACTGCCTTAGTTGATTGGCTGGTTTCCACTAATTGTCTATTTATAAAATCAGCTAATTCATTGTCCTTAAAGCCTTCCCTTCTAACTAATCTATTATATTTCTTTGCAGAAATATAACCTTTACTAAATAAATAATCCCAGTGTTTCTTCATTTTCTCTTGAATAGTCGGATTTATAGGGAAAACATCTGCTTTCTCACTATTTAATTCTTTTTTTACAAGAACTAAGTTGTCAAAGCTATCATCTTTTACTTTTGATCTTGGATAGATATGATCTATGTCATAATTGTTATCTGTATTTAGTTTGTTCAAATCGATATTTTCTCCACTATACATACATTTGCCCATTTGCAAATAATACAAATATAGTTTTTTACTTCTTAAGTCACCATCGCTAAGATTACCAATCTCTTCTTTCCATCTTGCAGCGTCTTCTTTGCAGGTCGAATACAATTCCTGGAGTTTTTTCTTTCTTGTATCCGTTCTTCTTTTTTCGGTTTTATTTGTTCTTATTGTTTCAATAAAGATTCTTTTTGCATCTCTTCCCATTATCTTCTTAATTTCTTCCATAATACAAACAGATTGCCAAATCATTCTTTTAACACCTGGTGACATATACATATCATCTAACATTTGGTAACTTAGTTCTTCTTCTCCATAATACTCATTGTTTATTTTGTCTATCTGCTCGCGATAGGTATATTCATTACTCATAAGTTGCATTAAATTTTTATTGCTATCTCTTAATGCAGTAATTATATTTCCTACTTCTCCTGTAGTATAATTTGTATTTTTATCACATACTATTTCTGTTAAGAACTCTTTTGAAAATCTTCCCCAGTCTTTATATGACAAATTGCAAATTTTATTTATTTCATTTTCAGACAGTATATTTGGATATTCTTCCTTAATTCTCTTTTTAATATGTTTCTTTTCGTTTCCATACAAGGTTATCCAATTAATTATTTTCTCAACCATCTCGTAGTTGAATTTTTCTCCTAATAAAAGATGAAAATCCCTGTAAGATTTAATATCTTGTTTTATTTCACCATCTATGCCTGTAACAGTTAGGTTCTTATCGTAATCTCCTTCTGAAATCAAAAACTCTTTTATTTGCTTTTCTGTAATTTTTCCGCTTTTTTTCTTTTTAAAGAAATTTTCTATAATTTTATCTCTCAAATTAACTTCTATTCTTTCACCATTTAAACGGATATTATTCATTTCATTTAGAAGCATAAATTCAGAGTAAAGCAAGGAATTTTTTGCGATTACATCTTTTCCTTTTAAATAAGTACACTTGTTAGTCATTCTTTTTATAAATTCATCATGACTTGCTTCTAAATCTATTACTTCATCAAAATTCCATGGGTAGATTTTTTCATACTCCTTACCTTCTCTTTTTTCTGCCCAAGCAAAACCATTTTCTTTTCCTTTGTGATAAAGATTAATAGGACCTACATAATACGGAATTCTAAAAGTCATAATTTTCATTATTTTTTCTTTTATTGTATGCTTCCCATCTGACTCTTCTAAAAAAGGATAATACTTAGCAGCATTTGTTAAAATGGATTCAAGTTCTTCTTGGTGAACTTGATAAGGTATCACGCCATTTTCTCTAACTCTTTGTAATGGCATATACGTATCCAACTCTATTTCTTTGATAATATTATTAATCTCTTCTGTCTTTTCCATATTATCCAAAATAGACTTAAGGTAACCATAAAATTCTTTTCTTGTACACTTTGACTCTCCATCACCTACATAGTTTTTATAGTTGTAAATATTTTTATCTTGATTTGAGAAAACTTCGTCGTATAGGTCCTTTGAATGTTCCCCAATAATTTTCTTGAGTTTTTTTAAATCTTCTTTGTGTTTTTCATATAATTTGATTTTAGATTCAGATAATCCAATACCTTCTTCCTTTATACTTGTTAACAATATTGAATCATAAAGTTTTTTCAGGTTATCTAACAAATTTATCTTCTCTTCTAAAACTTCTTCGAAATCATTTCTTATTTCGTCATATATTTTTTCACTAAAAGAAATGCTTTTTACATTCGTATCTAATTCCTTATACTCCTCATTTGCATAAAGATTTACCAAAGTTTCTTTAGTACCAACAGCTAGTCCAAAAATACTAATTAGTTGTTTGTTTTTATTTACTAACTCACTTATAATTTTCTTTTTATCTGTTTTTGTAGTTTTTTTATCTAAAAGTATCTGCTTTAGTTTATTTATTTTTTCTTCAGAAAAATCACCGTCTTGATATACAATATCTGTGTTTCCCAGTATTCCTTTTATGCTTTCATCAATGGAAGAGTTCATATCGAATTTCTCTCCCTCATAAAGAAAGTGACCTCTATTTTTTAAAATATGATGCAGAGCTAAATAAATTAGCCTAATATCATGTTTTTTATTTTCTTTTATTAATGCCAATCTCAAATGATAAATTGTTGGAAATTCTTTATGAAAATCAGCATCGTTATACTCTGTTCCTACAAAAAGATTATGTTTTTCTTTAACTGTTTTATCTTCTAAATAAAATTTACTATCTTCTAATCTTTGATAAAAGCCCGGATCAACTTTGTATATTTCTTCTGCCATTAATTCTTGCAATAGATCTATCCTTGTATTACGTCTTTGCAACCTTCTTCTGGCTGATCTTTGTACTCTCCTTGATTCTGCTGTTTTTGCTTCCTCAAAAGACAAAACACCCCACATTTTTTTACCTTGATATTTAAAAATCTTATAATTTTCGTCTGTAACTGCCCATCCAACTGAATTTGTTCCAATATCAAAACCCACATAATAGTTATTGCTATTTCTCATCTTGACTTTCTCCTTCTTGTAAGTTATCATGAGTTTGTCTCAAATGATTTGACCACCATATGAGATTACACCACAAAGTTCAAATAAAAATTTATTCAAATTGCCGTAAGGTTGCCCGCTGTAGGGCATTTTTTATGTAATACATTTCATTTTTCTCACACTTAAACCCTCTCAATTCGGTAGTGACCTAGAAGCCTTAGCTATGTATTTTTCGCTACATTTCCAAAAAATAATGCACAATCACCATAGCAAGCATCCTATAATACGAACACTAATCATGGAGATGAGAATCCAATCAATTCTCTAATATATTTATAGTTCCAGTATAGTTCCGGCTTATTCAGCACGTCAATCATTGCATCTCATGTTTCTTCAAAAGAAATCCTTTTTCATAAAGTAGCATTTTAATAAGAAATGATTTTTAGTGGCTTTTGTATTATTAAATAATGTTTGGAGTTATACATAAAAAAGTAGCATCCATATATTATGGACTCTACGCTGTGTTTTTTTCACCCGTTTTTCATTTGATTTCCCATACGAATGTTGCGGTGTCACTCACATCAATATCTTCGGGGTCAATTTCAATTTGAGATATTTTTGCCATAGGCAGGGCTGCCAACTCCTCTTCAATTCTATAATCCGTACGTGAATAAATATCAAGCTCTCCCCAGTTGTAATCAATAGTGAGGAGCGTTCCCAGTTCAACATTGGATGCTTCACATAAAATCTCCGCTTTTTCTTTTGCATTGATAGTTGCGGACTTTAGAAGCTCTTTGTTTATTGCAGAAGGATTTTTTACTGTGAATGCGATTGATATCTCTGGTTTTGCCAAGCATTTTGAAATTGCCGAAAGCGTTTGAGCAAGCCGATTCGTGTCAAAATCAAACTCAATTTTTAAATGATGGCTGCAAACATACCCTTTAAAAACTCTTTTATAGTTACCGTTCTTATCTTGCACACTGTCATAATCTGTACGGACATTGAAACTTGTTGTCTTTACGGATTTCTTTTCAAAGCCAATTCCTTCGAGGGAGGTATCAAGGTACTCAATCTGTTGTGCAATAAGTTCCATTGTTTCGTCATATTGTGGGCTTTGTGATTCAAGGTTCATCGAGATAACAATGTAATCGGGAGCAGCCTTGACAGCTCCTATTCCCTTGACTGTAATTGTCCTTGGCATAATATTTTCCTCCGTAATCAGTTAACTGTATTTAATTCATTCTTGCAGGATAAGAATGTTCAATATATCTTTTAATCCAAACATCGTCACGGTATTCTCCATTGATATACCGAACTAGTTTACATATTTATTTTCTAAACACAAACAAATACTCATGTGCTATCAGCAAGAAATTATACTTCACACTATTAGTTTTCCAATATCCCGTAGCTTTACAATTATGTTGCTCCTTAATTATAAGTTCCTTGAGCTTAAATCCAGCATCCTCAAAAATACGCATGACCTCAAAAGACATAGGGATCATGTGACCTTTTTGCCGAGTATCACCCATTAGAATTGCACAAAACTTCTCTTTTTTTAGCACTCGATAACTTTCTGCCGCCACTAATTTCATTTCTTCAAGAAAGTCTTTTACCTTGTAGTGAGATAAATCCTCATCAATATCCTCACTGTATTTAATAATATTAGCATAAGGTGGATGTGTGCAAATTAGATCGATACTATCACCTTGTATAAAATCAAGATTTCTTGCATCACCTTTATGAATATAAATCTCTCCATCAGCACCCTCATATGAAAAATTCGTCTTTTCTCTGCATCTTTCGAGAGCAATATCATTTACATCAATGCCGATAATATTCCGATTAAGAAGTTTTGCCTCAATAAGGGTAGTCCCTCCACCAGCGAACTGGTCAAGCACCAAGTCACCTTCTTCCGAATACCGTAATAGAATATTCCGTGGAATATAGGGCGACCAGTTACCACGCCACTTTGCATCATGAGTTGCCCAGTCACCACGCTTCGGAAACGACCAATGTGTCGTCATTTCAAGTTCGAAATCATCAGGCTCCCACTTTGTAATTTTCTTCACCATATCACAATCCCTTTGTTACGATTTCCTCCAACAGTCCTTGCTCGATCATATTAATATTCATTACATAGTCTATTGCATGGAAAGTCTCTGATAAAGGGCGCTTAGCCGTCAACCAACCGCCCCCATCTGTAACCCATATAAAACCTATTCCTTCATTTTTTACAAGATTGAATAAATTACTAAATTCTCCGGCAACAGATTTGAGCTTTGAACCTCCGCCACCATAATAATTGACTTCGAAAATATATAACATTGCATCTGTGTCTAACGCAAAGTCAAAATGTCTGTCAGCTTTATCGGTTGATACTTCCTTGCCAAATTTCTGCTTAATCTTGGCAGCAGTTGCCTGTGATAAATAACGATACCCGTGTTTTTCACAAATAGCTTTAATATACACTTCGATAAGATTTTCCATCACCGTGCCGCTTCGATTTTTTCGAGCATTCGTGTCTAAACCGACTTCAACGCCAATGGAATAATCCACCAAGTTCTTAACGCTTTTATCAGAAATAATTTTAAGTAAACCAGTTTTTTCCGAAAAGGAAACTATTTTCTCAATTTCCTTTTCATCATATTTCTTTTTTTTGACAAATGAGTATTGAATATCGCCACCTATATCGGCAACTTTGATGCTTTTGCCCCTGACAGCGATTAGCAACGGAATTATAGGAACAACTTCTGGGTACTCCCTTATCAATTGCTTTAATCTGTTTGCAATATCCTCTTTACCTATAAGCGTATTCATAATATTTAGCGCTACTTCAATTTGAGCAACATTACCTAACACTTTATCCCACGCTACAAAGAAATCATATGTACGAATGGTGTCCTTTAAATTCGCAAGCAAATATTCATACGCAGCATTCTCTGAAAGAATCCCCATTGATTTGTATTTTTCAATATATTTCATAATTATACTCCATTGTCATTTGAGATAATCAGTTCACTTATCTCGCCTCGATTCTCACCATTGCAATTAATCATTCTCTTTGCTGTTATCCTAGAGATGGTGTAGTTACTGTATAATTCATCAAAGAAATTATCACCGCTATCGCTATTTTTAGGATCTGAATTACTGATCACTACTTTTGCCCCTTTAACTGTCAGCTCATCCACAAAATGTCCAAGTTCTATTTGATCCTTGTCTGTAAAATCACCCTCAGTATAAGAAGTGAAATTCGCTGTTCGGGTAAGTGGACGGTAAGGTGGATCAATATAATAAAAAGTATTAGTATCCGCAAAATCAATGCACTCTTTATAATCAGCACACTTGATTTTAACTTTTTGTAGCAGTTTACTTATATTATTCAGATTTTCTGAATCACAAATAAGAGGTTTTTTGTATGCTCCGAAAGGAACATTAAATAACCCTTTTTTATTGACGCGATATAAACCATTAAAACAAGTTTTGTTAAGAAAAATGAACAGCGCAGCTTTTTCAATATTGACCTTTTCATCGCTACTCAATTTCAAAGAATTAAATTCCCCTCGTTTAATATAAAAAAATTCTTTTCTGCCACTCGTATCTAAAGGCCAAAATTCATCCTGTATACTCATCAAGCTGGAAATAAGGTCATTTGGAGTTTCTTTGATCTTTCGATACGTGTTTATCAACTCCTCATTTATGTCATTGATAAGGACTTCATTAACATCGTAATTCGAAAGTACATCAAACAAAACTGCCCCACCTCCGACAAATGGCTCACAATATCGATTAACCGACTTGCCAAACCCAGAAGGATAATTCTTCTGAATATCTGCTAAAAGTTGGCTTTTCCCACCTGCCCATTTTATAAAAGGCTTCCCTGTCATATCTGTTCCCCTGTTTCTTCGAGTGTAAATGCTACATCTAATTTACACGCTAACACGTTAGCTATTGCTTGCATTTCTTTTTCGGTAAAATTATCTCTACTCAATTTATTGCTAAGATTTTGTGGTGTTGTTTCAATCTTATCCGCAAGCTCTGACATAGTCATTTTGCGCTTAATTAACAATATTCGAATTTTATCACTAACCATTTCCCTTCACCTCAGTCATAATAAATATTCATACAAATATTATACTTTATTCAACCCCAATTTCAAAGCTTGTTGTAATTACTACACTAATTAGTGTAATAATTAGAATTATACTCACTAATAAAACGATATTCGCCAAGCTATTTTGTATAAGAATTCTCACAAAAAAAGAAGACCCTATTCTTGAGTCTTCTTTTTTAAAATCGTTTATTCAACCTTTACTGTTCCATCCTCTTCTACGGTGATTGTATCCCCGGTTTTTACTGCCTCTAGGAACTCGTCACCAAGGCTGTCAATCGTAGGCATGTTTTCATCGGTCCAGATACTGGCAAGAATCGCTCCTGCCGCTGCCAGAGAATCTATAGGTTTTGAAAAAAGCAGACATGCAGGCTGCCTTTCAAGCGCTGCTGCGCAGTAGAGCACCATACCACCTGTCGTCGAACCGATAGTTTGTGGCAGGCATAAAGCTTTTCCGGCCATGGCCTTCTCAAAAATCTCCGGGTTATTCTGATCCGAGCACTTTGCTTTCTTATCTCCAAACATAAGGCTCTTTTGGTAGCTCGCCAGGGTATTAAATCCTGCTGTGGAAACCAAGGCCTCGGCGCTGGTCGTTCCCGCTACGACCACTCTTCCTTTAAAAATAGTCATTACAGCCTCTCTTTCCCAGATAACAATGAAAGAATCTCATCGTTAGTGTAATATTTTGCCGTAGTATACGTCCGTAACTTATTCGAACTTGTGATGACAGGCATTTTGCCACACAAAGGATTATTCATATACATTAACGGACAGATGCTGCTGAGCACCACACCCATATCCTTGAGCTTTGTGGCGTTTTCACTCTGTTCAAATTTCTCTAAAACAGCCGGAGATGTCGTAAATACGGTCGGAATATCCACTGTAGTTCTCCCTGCCTTTTCAAGAGACTCCTCCAGTTTTAAAGCCCAGTCATCGAGCTGAGCGTAAGACAGATGTGGGCAACCAACAAAGCAAAGCTTTGGAGACGCCTTCTTATTCTTCCACATAACGGGATAAGATTTTTTCACGCGCTCAAGCTCTGCATCATCGATGACATAAACCTGCGCATTCTCTGCGATTAGCGATTCACCCATCTGAGCAGCTTCCGGTGTCAACCCTTCTACATGATATAGACCTACGGCACCGTTACTGGCGGTAGCCGCTCCCATATCTTTGAGATAATCTTTAACCTCTTGTGTAAGCTCATCTCCGAGCCACTGATTCATTCCTTGAATATATGGAACCTCTTCCATTACCTTCATGCCGATAGCGCTGCCAAGAACCTGTGCTTCTGGCTTCTTCGTCGTCTTTACAAGCACTTTCCAAGTAGCCTTTCTGCCCTCGTCAGTGAGAAGTCCAAAATAAGGAACTCTTCCCACGATGCTCCCAAAGAGTTCTAAAATTCCGCTGTTTCTGTTACATCTTGCTCCCAGCACACTGTTGGCATAAACCACCGCACTACTCTCAGCCCAGCTGAGGATATCTCCCATTTCTGGAATATTACCAACTTCCTCCATGTAGCACGTACAGGTGTATGCGTTATCCTTCATAATCCCCAGCTTTTTCAGTTGTTTGTCATAGTCGGTTTGATTCGAGTACATTACCTTAAATAAAATATTTTGGATAAAATTAGAGGGCACGTTTTTATCCAGCGGCCATGGATCTACACTAAAAAGTTGCCCACTGAGGGCTCCCCCTTCGATGAGCTGATCCATGAGTTCATAGACAGGCTTCATTACTGAGAGCCCAAAACTTGTCACGAGATGACCGTATTGACTCGTAATTGGAACCATTTTCTCGGCGCCAAAAGTCTCCCCATATAGGACCAAGGTCTTCATCACCTTGGCCTTCACCTCTCCCAAGTCACCATCCAGAATGGCCTGTTCAGCTCCTGTGAGTTTCATTGACATAAACACCTCCTTATAGCTTCAACGCCACATCCCACGCATTTCAGATCACAGTGCGTAGATTTTCCTCCTTATGAAAGTCCTCTCACCTTATTGGCTCCGGTATCCTCCAGTTGGTTCGACTTATTACCGGTGGAGATAATGGCGGTATCCTCAGCGATACGATACTATTCTAAAATTTACTATAACATAAATCACACAAATTTGAAGTATAGTCAGTGGATTTTTTTGATACTTATAACGTTCAATTGATACTTAAATAAGCTGGAAATTCAGCATGCGAAAACAGCGACCCCCTTGCATGAGAGTCGCTGTTTTACATTTTGCATAACGTATGCCTGTATCATTTCAGCTACTTGAGAGTCGCTTCAATCAAGCCCTTATGGTCAAGTTTGGAGAGCTCCTTGACCTTATCGAGATCTAATCCGAGAGCTTCTGTCATACGCTCGCCATATGTCTCATCCGCCAAATAGCAATGAACGGCGTGTCGGTATTTGACATTCTCGGTGACAGGGGCGATATCATCGGCAGTGTTCTGAATGAGTAGCTGCCTTTTGTCCTCGGTAAGCACTCTCCACAGGTCGCCACCCGCGCGGAAACAATCATCCGTTGGGTCGTCCTTTGGATCGTAGCGCCACATAGCGCCCTCAATATCCAGCGGAGGCTCCGAAACCTCAGGCTGCGCAGTCCAAACGCCGTAGCTATTAGGCGTATAGGCAGGCGTGGCTCCATAGTTTCCATCCGTGCGCATCGCGCCGTCGCGGTGGTATTCGTTAACCTCTACCTTTGCGCGGTTCACCGGAATGTGGTTGTGGTTTACGCCAAGACGGTAACGCTGTGCATCTCCAT
Organism: Clostridiales bacterium; assembly: GCA_012735145.1. Classification (GTDB taxonomy): domain Bacteria; phylum Bacillota; class Clostridia; order Peptostreptococcales; family Anaerovoracaceae; genus Crickella. The sequence continues at coordinate 12,944 of JAAYIA010000073.1, forward strand.
ATGCGAAGAGACGCCCCTGTAGGAAGCGATCAGGTGAGAAGCCAATGCCCGGCACCACATGTGCGGGAGCGAAGGCCGCTTGCTCAACTTCTGCAAAATAGTTTTCAGGGTTACGATTGAGTTCCAGTTCTCCGACCTCGATGAGCGGATATTCTGCATGACGCCAAATCTTGGTGATATCGAAAGGGTTCTCGTAGTGATTCTTAGCCTGCTCCTCGGTCATGATTTGCACGTACATTGTCCATTTCGGGTAATCTCCACTCTCGATGGCATTGAAGAGATCCATGCCATGATATTCACGGTCCATACCGTTGATACGCAGCGCCTCTTCGTTGCTCAGGTTCTTGATGCCTTGCTTAGTCTTGAAGTGGAACTTGCACCACACGCGCTCGTTAGCAGCATTGTAGAAGCTGAATGTATGCTTTAGTGTAACGAGAGATGTCCTGGGTAACGGTTAGTTTGCCATA
>JAAYIA010000074.1 GCA_012735145.1 Clostridiales bacterium
TATCTCCTATGAAGGACATCCAGTAAGAAACAAAAGCCTCGTACTTGCTTCCGTCACTTTCAAGACCTTTTAAGGTTATGTTGGTTGACTTATATAATAATGTAAAAATTCCCGTAGGAGTTGAATAGCCAGCCCAAGGGTCTCCGGTCACAATAGGACATTGCAGCACAGCTAAACCGTCCACAAAATAGGTGAGAGTTTGATTTGGAATACTGATATATACGTACGTTCCGTAAGCACCGTAATCAGGAGCTTCTACGATAACGAAGGCTATAGCTTCGGCTGTATTTCCACTCGGATCTGTGGCGATAGCCTTAACCGAATATTTGCCCGTTTTGAATGTATTAACATTGTCGGAATCAATCTTAATTTTAACGCTACCGCTGTTATCCTTTGCTTTAAACATTCCGTCGAGTTTATCTTCGATAGATAGGCCAACAAATGTATAGATGTTTTCTTTTTTTGTAAAAACAGGAGCCTCTCTGTCAGCTACTGTGATATTGTACTTGCGATATTGATTACCACAGTAATTGATGGTAAGTGTATGATTGCCGGTATCCGGGGCAGTAGGCTTCAAAATAACTTTGTCATCAAGTTGGATTTCGATATTCTTGTGCACAAATTCAGCTGACTGTTTAGAAAGCTGACTAAAATCCACATACTCTGCAGGATCAGAATCGATTTTATCTCCAAGAGTAATCTCGAAGTCAGTATAAGTATATTTTGGATTGAGAGAAAGGCTTGGACTACAAGATGAGATGAAGAAAGTTCCCATCACCGCTATTCCCATCATTAGACCTTTTAGCCATCTGTACTTTGCCATAACAATATCCCCATGATAACCATACAATCGCTTTTAAAAAAGAATAAAGCGAAAAAAACTTGAAGCAAGTCGTTTGACCTGCTTCAAGTATATAACATAAGCAATTATTATTGTTGTAAAACTTATATATGCAATTCCTTAATTGTGGACTGCTGCTTCGTTAATATTTGCACTCTCGGGAAGTCTGTATGAATTCGGTCTGCTTCTGATGAAGAAAAGAGCTCCGATTAATAGAGCAATTCCAACGACAAGCGGAATAATAGGAGTGCTTACAAAGCCTGATATTATATAGGATATGAAGGAAATCCCTGCTACGAGTGAAGCATATGGGAGCTGCGTTGAAACGTGTGAAAGGTGGTCGCAAGCAGCACCTGCTGATGACATAATGGTTGTGTCTGAAATAGGGGATACGTGGTCTCCGTATACAGCACCTGCCATACATGCCGCCATAATAGGAATCATCATATCAGGGCGAGATTCTGTTATTGCAAGTCCTATCGGAATAAGTATTCCGAATGTTCCCCATGAAGTTCCCGCGGCGAAGGATAGCAGGCAAGCAATTAAGAACAGAACAGCCGGTATAAATGCCATTGCATCGCCACCTAAGCTAGTGACTATTTTCTTGACAAAATCGGCAAGTCCGAGGCTGTCTGTCATAGCCTTGAGGGACCAAGCAAAAGTCAGAATAAGTATAGGCGAAATCATCTGCTTTAGACCTTCAGGTACACAGTTCATACAGTCTTTAAATGTAACAATCCTTCTGAGCATGTAGTATATAACTGTTATTATCAAAGCTACCAGAGACCCCATAGAAAGACCTACAGAAGCATCGGAATCTGCAAATGCATCAATGAGTGGAACTCCTTCGAAGAAACCACCTGTATAAATCATTCCGATAACACAGCCGATAATCAGAACAAGAACAGGGAAAATAAGATCAATGAGTTTACCCTCGTCGCTGCCAAGCTCTGCAGCTTCAGCGGCATCAGCATTAGGTCCCGATACTGTGAACAGATCTCCATTCTCGATGGCGTTTCTCTCATACTCTACCATATTTGAAAAATCAAACTTCATGAAGATTAGTGAAAACACCATCACCAAGGTGAAAAGTGCATAGAAGTTATAAGGAATAGAGCGAATGAAAATTGCTATTCCGTTTTGTCCTTCAACAAATCCTGAAACTGCTGCTGCCCATGATGATATTGGCGCTATGATACAAACCGGAGCTGCAGTTGAGTCAATGATATAAGCGAGCTTTGCCCTTGAAATCTTGAAGTTATCTGTTACAGGCTTCATAACGCTTCCAACGGTCAGACAGTTGAAATAGTCGTCGACAAAAATCAGCATTCCCAAGATAACTGTGGCCAAACTTGCGGCTACACGGGTTCTTACTTTGCGTAAAGCCCAATTTCCAAAAGCCTTAGAGCCTCCGGATAGATTAAGCATAGCTACAATCATGCCGAGGATGACAAGGAATATCAGAATTCCTATATTATAAGAATCGGTTAAAGATGCGACAATGCCATCATTTAGAACATGATTAAGGACTCCGGTAAAATCAGCCCCGGCATAGAGAATTCCTCCGGTTACAATACCAAGGAATAGTGAGCTGTAAACCTCCTTGGTGATGAGTGCGAGTCCAATCGCGACAATTGGCGGCAGAACCGCCCAAGCAGTTGCGTACAATGCAGGTACATTTTCCATAATTAGTTACCTCCCTTTCTACCTACAAAAGAAAAAATCCATGAATAACGCTTGAAACGTGTCATGGATAAGGTAACTCTTTGACCCACCATGATAGCACTCCACATTTCGTGACAGTACGATGCATCTTATTGCACCGTCCCAGGATATCGGACTTGGGTGTCCGATAAACTTCGGCGAATCTTCCTTTCTTAGCTGCAGTTCCCACACTGTGGCAGCTAATACTTATAATCATCGCGACCTCTATCGTCAGGTGTTATTCAGTTGTTGTGTCTATATTAATAATAACATTAGCATATGTCAAGGGAAATTGTGTTTTTTTACAAAAACTTTTATACAATTTGGTTAAATATATCCTTTAAAGAAGCTAAAATGCTATGAATTGAGCTTTTCTATATTTTCACGCTAAAGATCAATGGAAGATTGAAGTGAAGGTATAGGCGGTGGTAATATATTTATAGAACTTGTTAATTTTAAATCAGTATATTTTGTACTGTTAAGGAGGCTATATGAACTTCAGTCAATCAGAGAAAGAATATTTTGCAAGGTCCGGAGAACCTTTCTTGTATGATGAAATTCCGGTTATAAATAATGAAGAAGGTTTCAGAAAAATAATTGAAGAGACTGCTGACGGTAAGAAGCCATCGTTTCAAGAACAAAAAATCCTCAATCTGGATCTTAGTGGTCGGGATTTGAGAAACATGGATTTTTATAGAGCAAGTTTTGAGAAATGCAATTTGACAAATACCGATTTTAGTGGGTCGATAATGGACGATGTTTCGTTTTACGACAGCAAAATTACGGGAATGAAGCTTAGGGGGTGTAACGTTAGAGGAGCAAGCTTCAGATATCACGATATGAAAGACATTGATTTGTCGGGAGCTAATATCTATGCGTCAGTTCTCGAAGATGCCACTAATCAAGATAAAGTTATTACCGACGAAAAAACACGATGGTATCAGATGTCGTGTCCCAAAGAGGGTGCTTTTATCGCATGGAAATGCTGTACTGATCTTAGAGTGGTTATGATGCTTGTTCCAGCAGAGGCAAAAAGATGCATGGCAACACAAGAAACGGGAAGAGTGTCTAAAGTTAAAGTTCTATCCATTAAAAGTATAGATGAGAGCGTCAGCTATGAATGGGCTCAATCGACTGTAGATCCTGACTTTTATTATGAAGCGGGAAAGTGGATAGAGCCTGCAAATGGCTTCCAAGAGAACCGCTGGAAAGACTCTTCACCGGGCATACATTTCTTTATCGACAGACAGCAATGTGTTGATTATCAATCAAAATAATTGTACAATATATTTATATTACAACTGCCTGATTCATTTAAGAGCAGGTTGAGTATTTTAAGGAGGTACTTATCGATGAAAGTAATTATGTCCGGAAACGAAGCGATCGCTCGCGGAGCATACGAGGGCGGCGTTAGATTTGCTTCGGCTTATCCGGGAACACCTAGCACCGAGATCCTCGAAAATATGCCTCAATATGGGGAAACAACGTATTCAGAGTGGGCTCCTAACGAGAAGGTGGCTACAGAAGCTGCTATTGGAGCATCAATCGCCGGTGTTAGAGCAATGTGTGCAATGAAGCACGTGGGAATGAACGTAGCAGCAGACCCAATTTACAGCTTCGCTTACACAGGTGTAAACGGTGGATTTGTAATGGTTGTTGCAGATGACCCTGGTCAGCACAGTTCACAGAACGAGCAGGACAACCGCAACCAGGCTAAAGCAGCAAAGCTGCTAATGATTGAGCCATCAGATTCACAAGAAGCCAAGGACTATATGAAGAAAGCGTTCGCATTATCAGAGAAGTTTGATATGCCGGTGCTCTTCCACGTTACAACAAGGGTTTGCCACTCAAAGGGCATCGTTGAACTGGGAGAAAGAGAAGAGGCTGAAGTTCCTGATTACAAGCCTAACATTCCTAAATATGTTACAACACCTGCTAACGCCAAAAAGCTCAGAGCTACGCTTGAAGACAGATTGGCAGCTGTTAAGGCATTTGCGAATGATTGTGAGTTTAACAGAGTTGAGATGGGAGACACAAAAATTGGTGTCATCACTTCAGGAGTATCATACCAGTATGCAAGAGAAACATTTGGTGATGATGCAAGCTATCTGAAACTTGGACTTACTAATCCAATGCCGGATGATCTTATTAAAGACTTCTGCAGCAAGGTAGATAAGGTATATGTTGTAGAAGAGATGGATCCTTATATCGAGGAACATGTTAAGGTTCTCGGTATTGATTGCATTGGTAAGGATGTAGTTCCAAAGTACGACGAGCTTAACACAGACCTAGTCAAAAAAGCTTTCTTAGGTGTAGAACCTGAGACTTCTTCTGCAGATCTTCAAGCAGTTGTAAGACCACCTGCACTTTGCGCAGGCTGCCCTCACAGAGGACTTTATTATGTGCTCTCCAAGAAGGCTAAGAAGCTTGGTCTAATGATCACAGGAGATATCGGATGCTATACTTTGGGAGCAGCACCACCTCATAATGCAATTCATACAACAATTTGTATGGGAGCATCTATCTCAATGGGACACGGAGCAAGCATTGCACTCAAGGATGCAGGAAAGAAGAATAAGGTTGTATCTGTTATCGGAGACTCGACATTCTTCCACACGGGAGTTAACTCTTTGATGGACGTTGTTTACAACGGTGGACATAATCTTACAATTATTTTGGACAACAGAATTACAGGTATGACAGGACATCAGCAGAATCCTGGTACCGGATCCACTTTGATGGGCAAAGAAGCTCCTGAGGTTAATATTCCTGAGCTTTGCAAAGCTATCGGCGTTAAGGGCGAAAATATCAAAACTGTCAATCCGAACATGCTGGGAGAAGTTGAAGCCGCTATGGACGAACTGTTGGCTAAGGATGAGCCATGTGTACTCATTACAAGATGGCCGTGTATCCTGAAGAAATTCAGTCAGCAAGACATTGACGAATTCAAAACTCTAGGCAAGAAGAAATGTGTTATTGACCAAGATAAGTGTATAAATTGTAAGATTTGCGCAAAGACGACCGGTTGCCCGGCTCTAATCAGCACAAAGGATCAAGTCGTTATCGATGTTACAAGCTGTACCGGCTGTACGGTATGTATGCAGGTATGCCCACACAATGCAATTGAGGAGGTGACAAGATAATGAGTGATGTAAAAAACATCCTTTTGGTAGGAGTTGGCGGACAGGGAACAATCCTTGCAAGTAAAATTTTAACAAGTGGTCTTATGAAGGCCGGCTATGATGTTAAGATGAGCGAAATTCACGGAATGTCACAGAGGGGTGGAGATGTATCCACACAGGTAAGATTTGGTGAAAAAGTTTATTCACCTATAGTTGGAAAAGGTTCTGCAGACGTAATCGTAGCTTTCGAAGAGATGGAAGCATTGAGATGGCTTGACCACCTCAAGATTGGCGGAAAGATGGTAATCAATGATTACAGAATTCAGCCTGTTCCTGTTAATCTGGGTAAAGCAGAGTATCCTGCAGGAATTATTGAGGAACTCAAGAACACATGCGATGTAGTTTCTTTCAAGGCTGCTGATGTTGCAAAAGAGCTGGGAAATCCTAAGGTTATGAACATTGTTCTTCTCGGAGCTCTTGTTAAGGCAATGGATCTTGATGGAATCGATTGGGATGCAGAGATTGAAGCTAATGTTAAACCACAGTTTGTTGAAATCAATAAGAAGGCTTTCCACGAAGGCTTTAATATGTAATTGATGAACTGAGAACTGATTTAATGAATTAGTGCATAAAACGGTCGCTCTTCAGAGCGGCCGTTTTCATTTAGTACAGTTTATAATATAGATAATATTACAAATTTAAATTTTAGATATGATGTCAGCGACATGTCGTAACAGCGCCTTGAAAGAGATTCATTATCGTGGTAATATTACCTGGAATTCAAGGAGGAAGCACTATGAGAACCTTAATGTTTATCATAAGTATTGCTATGATGGGAACAGGTATATTCTGTATTGCAAACGGGAGTGCTGCTTTCATAGCGGTAGCATTCATAATAGGAAGCGTCTGCCTCCTGATGGGAATGTGCGAGATAATAGTAGGAAGAAAAGCAGATTTTGATAGGTCGGGGCGAGGAGTAGGAATTATTTCCGATGGCATAATTGCTGTTGTAGTTGGTACTGTTGTTCTGAGTGGTCAGATAGTAAGTGATACAACGGCACAATCAATATTTGCAATGTGGATTTTGATAGAGGGTGTCGTTTCAATAAGAAATACTTCTATCGACGTATATCACAACACCAAGGATCAAAATACATCTCTGCTTCTTAGTGGCTTTATGATTCTGGTCGCAGTGTATACTTTTTTTAATATATCGGTGTTTAATATTAAGCCACTGATTTTGATTGGACTTACAATGATTTTGATGGGATTCAGAAGGTTTAGAACATCTTTTGAGATAGAATACATTAGGCCTAGATTTGTGACGGGAAATCAAGAGAGATTGGATGAGGCTTTAGCGGAAGAAAAGAGAGCTCTTGCCAAAGCAAAAGAAGGCATAAGAGAACAAAAGAATGCGCAAAGACGTATTCAGAAAATAAGAGAAAACATTGTCGCCGAGAGAGAAGCCTTGAATGAAACAGCTATTAGAAAGATGCATATGGAGAAAACAAAAGAAAATCAAGAAAAAAAGTAAACAAAGGCAAATGAACGTATCCGATTGAGTTGGATTTATGATTATAAAAAAATTTTTCAAAACACTTACATTTCTAATAATTTTATTTGCCGCTATCATGTTGGTAATAAACTTTGTTGTTATTTCTAATAGCAGGAACCGTGTTTGCGGCGACATGGAAAACTCAGATCAAGAAAAATCTTACGATTGCATACTTGTGCTTGGTGCCTCGGTAAACTCTGACGGACAACCATCGATGATGCTTAAAGATAGGCTGGACAGAGGAATAGAATTGTATAAAGCCGGCTTTGCACCAAAGCTGCTTATGTCAGGAGACAATGGGCAGATAGAATATAACGAAGTCGAGGCGATGAAGACATATGCACTGAAAGAAGGAGTGCCCGCAAAGGACATCTTTTTAGATCACGCCGGGTTCTCGTCTTATGAATCGATGTATAGGGCGCGCGATGTCTTCGCAGTCAGAACTATGTTAGTGGTCACACAGAAGTATCACGCATATCGATCTGTCTATATAGCAAACAAACTGGGGATCGATGCAGAGGGTGTCAGTTGTAACGAAACTAGGTATGCAGGTCAGTTATACAGAGATTTACGAGAAATCCTTGCACGAGATAAAGATTTCTTCATGTGCATAATTAAGCCAAAGCCCACATATCTTGGTGACGTTATCGATATTCATGGAGATGGTAGAAATAGTCATTAGAAAAAAACCTTCTCTGTCATGACTATATATAATATGTGCTGTAATAAAGGAACTCTGATAAAGGAGTTCCTTTTTGTTTACTCCTATATACACTCTTGAATAAGCAGGTTATATAAATAAAAAAACTTAAAAAACTTTTAAAAATGAGTTGACAAGGTTAAGGTAGTTGGCTATAATAGTGAAGCTGTCAGTCAAGAAAACAACTTGAAAAAAGGCAGCAGAACCTTGAAAACTTCATAGTGCAGAACTGGTCAAAGGGTCAGAGATGACCCAAGAGACAGTTAAAAA
>JAAYIA010000075.1 GCA_012735145.1 Clostridiales bacterium
GAATACTTCCTTATTGAAGTAAATCCAAGAGTCTCAAGGTCATCTGCACTTGCATCTAAAGCCTCCGGCTATCCAATCGCAAGAGTTACTGCAAAGATTGCACTGGGAATGAAGCTCGAGGAGATTCCTGTTGCAGGTGGAACAGCAGCATCTGAACCGAAACTTGAATATATCGTATCAAAGTTCCCTAGATTTCCATTTGATAAATTCCAGTACGCCTCTAACAAGCTCGGAACTCAGATGAAAGCGACGGGAGAGGTTATGGGAATTGGTGAATCTTTGACAGAGAGCTTTCTCAAATCCATAAGATCTCTCGAGACAGGTGCTTGTCACCTTTATCTCGATAAATTTAGTGGGTTGAACCGCAATAAGCTTATGGAATATATTGCGGAGTCCAGAGATGATAATATGTATGCTGTTGCCGAGCTTCTGAGAAGAGGTATTAGTATCAAGGAAATACATGAAGTTACGAAGATAACAGAGATATTTCTTGAATCGTTCAAGAAAATTGTAGACATGGAGAAGACTCTCAAGGAAAGGGTCAATGATGTTAAGACGTTAAAGGCTGCCAAGGTGCTTGGATTCTCCGATGAATATATTTCAAAGCTCTGGAATCTTAGCGAACTTGAAGTGTATGAGAAGAGAAAGGTTAATTCCATCTCACCTGTATTCAAGGTTGTCGATACCCTGCATACAGGGGAGTATATACCTTATCTCTACTCCTCATATACAGGTAAGAATGAGTCAAGACTGACGGATAGAAAGAAAATTATCGTTCTTGGTGCGGGACCTATCAGGATAGGGCAAGGTGTTGAGTTTGATTATTCAACCGTTCATGCAGTTCAGACTATAAGACGTGAAGGATACGAGGCTATCATTATAAATAACAATCCCGAAACAGTTTCGACAGATTATACTACAGCAGATAAGCTCTATTTTGAACCGCTGACAGTCGAGGATGTTATGGCTATCGTAGATTTTGAGAAGCCGGAAGGTGTTATTGCATCTCTGGGCGGTCAAACGGCAATCAATCTTGCACAGCCTCTTATGGAAAGAGGAGTAAAGCTCATAGGAACTGACTGCAAAGCGATAGAAAGAGCGGAGAATAGAGACAGCTTTGAGAAGCTTCTCGTGGATCTCGATATTCCGCAGCCAAGAGGCAGAGCGGTCACCAATATTACAGACGGAGTCAAGACGGCATCTGATATAGGATATCCTGTGCTTGTAAGACCTTCATTTGTACTTGGAGGAAGAGCAATGCAGATAGTGGCAAACGAGGAGCAGCTGAGACATTACCTCAAAACAGCCGTAGAAATAGATGAAGACAAGCCTGTTTTGGTCGACAAATATATTCAGGGCAAAGAGGTCGAAATAGACGCAATTTGCGATGGAATAAATGTATTTGTTCCGGGAATTATGGAGCTTGTAGAAAGAACAGGTATACATTCAGGAGACTCAATATCTGTGTATCCGGCTTTTTCAATAAGCGATAAGGTGAAAGGAATTATCCTTCAGTACGCTAAGAAGCTGGGCCTCGGAATAGGAATTATTGGTCTTTACAATATTCAATTTATAGTAGATGATAAAGATAACGTATATATAATAGAAGTTAACCCAAGGTCGTCAAGAACTGTGCCTTTCCTTTCGAAGGCAACAGGCTACAGTCTGGCTGATATTGCGACAGAGGTTATACTGGGCAAGACTCTCAAGGAGCAGGGGATATTCGATATCTATCCTGAGGAGAAGAAGAGATTCTACGTCAAGGCTCCGGTATTCAGCTTCAATAAAATAAAAGGCCTGGATACATATCTTTCACCTGAGATGAAATCTACAGGCGAAGCGATAGGCTATGATGACAAGCTTAATCGTGCTTTGTACAAGGCTCTTATTGCCTCCGGAACTAAGCTTAGGAACTACGGAACCGTTCTTGCTACTCTTGCAGGAGATGACAAGCAAGAAGCCCTGCCTTTAATCAGAAGATTCTATAATCTGGGCTTCAATATTGAAGGAACTCCGGGTACAGCTCGCTTCCTAAAGGAGAATGGAATAAGAACGAGAGCCCTCAAAAAAATCAGCGATGGATCGAACGAAATTCTTGACGCTATAAGAAGCGGACATATTGCTTACATAATAAATACGAAGAAAATCGGAGACAATAGCCAGGAGTCCGACGGACATCAGATAAGACAGTGTGCGAGTGAGAATAATGCAACACTGTTTACATCACTGGATACGGTAAATGTTTTGCTCGCAGTTCTTGAAGAAACAACACAAACAATCTCAACAATAGATGCATAGATATGAAACAAACAATATTCACTATACAAGAGAATAAGCAGCTCACGGAAACGACGTGGCGAATGAAGCTCAAAGGCGATACCTCGGAAATAATATCAGCGGGGCAGTTTGTCAATATAAAGCTGGATGGATATTTCCTGAGGAGGCCTATAAGCGTCTGCGATGTTGAGGGAGATATCCTAACTATAATATATAAAATCCTTGGACGGGGAACTGAGGAAATGACTCATTTTCATATAGGCAAGGAGCTGGATATACTTACAGGACTTGGCAACGGATACGACCTATCTCTTTCAGGAGATAGGCCTGTACTTATAGGTGGGGGAGTCGGTATACCTCCTCTCTATCTTGCAGCAAAGAGGCTGATTGCAGAGGGCAGAAATGTAAAGGCTGTACTAGGATACAATACTGTCGATGAGATTTATTACGAAGAAGAATTCCGAGAAATAGGATGCGAGGTAATAATAGCGACAGCCGATGGAAGCGTTGGGGTAAAGGGCTTTGTTACCGATGCTCTTCAAACAATTGCAGGTGAAGACTGTGGGTACACATATTTCTACACCTGCGGTCCCGAGCCTATGCTTAAAGCAGTATATAATGCAACAAAAACGAGTGGTCAGCTTAGCTTTGAGGAGAGAATGGGATGCGGATTTGGAGCTTGTATGGGTTGTAGCTGTAAGACAGTAACAGGCTATAAACGCATCTGCAAGGAAGGTCCTGTTCTAAGGAAGGAAGAAGTAATCTGGTAGTAAATTGGTAATATCAAAGGAGAACTTGTTGTGACAGACACAAAAATAACACTGTGTGGTATAGAACTCGAAAACCCTGTGATTCCGGCATCCGGAACTTTTGGCTACGGATATGAAATGGCAGAGTATTACGATATCAATTGTTTGGGAACATTTTCTTTCAAGGGAACGACAAAGGAAGAGAGATTCGGAAACGACACGCCGAGAATAGCGGAATGTCCGTCGGGTCTGCTTAATTCTGTAGGATTGCAAAATCCGGGTGTTAAAGTAGTTATCAGAGAGGAACTACCCAAGCTCGCCCTTGTGTTTGATAAGAAGGTTATGGCAAATGTCAGTGGTTTTTCAGTAGATGAATACGTATATGTGTGCGAACGATTAGACAAGGAGAGGCAAGTTGGCTGGCTGGAAGTTAATATAAGCTGTCCAAATGTCCATGGCGGGGGAATGTCATTCGGTACAGATCCTAATCAAGCAGCAAGCGTTGTCAAAGCGGTCAAGCAAGTCACGACAAAGCCTGTAATAATTAAACTTACGCCTAATGTGACAGATATTACATCTATCGCTCTTGCGTGTGAAGAAGCGGGAGCTGATGGGATAAGCTTAATAAATACTATGCTTGGGATGAGAATAGACCTCAAGACGGGAAAGCCCATTCTTGCTAACACAACAGGAGGATTATCCGGGCCGGCGATTTTTCCTGTTGCATTGAGAATGGTGTATGATGTTGCAAAAGCTGTTTCTATACCGGTTATAGGAATGGGGGGTGTATCATCTGCTGAAGATGTTATTGAGATGATGATGGCAGGAGCGACGGCTGTACAGGTTGGAGCAGCAAATCTCGTGAACCCGTTTATATGCCAAGACATAGTAAATAATTTGCCCGATGTAATGGCTAAGCTATCAATAGAAAGTCTAGAGAATATTATTGGTATATCGCAGGAGGAGTTTTGATATGGGTAAGGATGTAATAATAGCTTGCGACTTTGCAAGTACAGATGAAACAGTCCGCTTTCTTGATAAATTCAATAAAATCAGAGAAGGCATTGTAGCATGTGATGATATAAGCGTGCGTGCAAGCAGACCTTATGTCAAAATCGGTATGGAACTTTTCTATGCGGAAGGACCTCAGATTATCAAAATTCTCAAAGAGAGGGGCCATAATGTTTTCCTCGATCTCAAGCTGCATGATATACCTAATACAGTTGGTAAGGCTATGCAAGTTATTGGAGGTTATGGGGTAGACATGGTCAATGTTCATGCTGCCGGTTCAATCGAAATGATGAAAGCCGCAAAGCACGGTCTTATGCTTGGGGCAATAAGATATGCTGAAAAACCTAAGCTAATAGCGGTCACACAGCTCACATCGATAGATGAAGAAGCTTTGAGAAAAGAGCTTCTGATTGATATGCCTATGGACAAAGTTGTTGCACAATATGCTCTTAACGCCAAAGCGGCCGGACTTGACGGTGTAGTTTGTTCGGCTCACGAGGCGGCTACAATACACCAGCTGTGTGGTGAGGATTTTCTCACGGTAACACCGGGAATCAGGCTTGAGGGCGATGCTGTCGGTGATCAGAAGAGGATAATGACACCTGTGGAAGCAAAGAAAGCAGGTTCAGATTACATCGTTGTAGGCAGATCGATTACGGCTTCGGACAAAGCAGTTGATGTGTATAGGAAAGCTTGTGAGGATTTCAAATGATAAGAATATCAAAATTCAAAGAGAAAATAGCAACAAACTTGCTCAAGATAGAGGCTGTATTTTTAAGACCGGAAGAACCATTCACATGGGCAAGCGGAATCAAAAGCCCCGTATATTGCGATAACAGGTTGACTCTTACAGCGCCTGAGGTCAGAAAAGAAATTGAGAACTCAATAGCCGATACGATAAGAGACTTTTTTCCTGATGCAGAGGTTCTCATGGGCACAGCAACAGCCGGCATAGCTCACGCAGCTATTGCCGCTCATATAATGGATTTGCCGATGGGATATGTACGCTCGGGAGCAAAGGACCACGGTAGAACCAATAGAATAGAAGGAAGGCTCGAGAAAGGACAAAAAACCGTTGTCATTGAAGACCTTATTTCGACAGGTGGCAGCTGCATTGATGCTGTGCAAGCTTTGAGAGATGCCGGTGCCGAAGTTTTGGGTGTTGTTTCTATTATGACATACGGCATGAAGAAGGGCATTGACAGAATGGAAGAAGCTGGTATTGAATGTGTTTCGCTTACTGACTTTGATACTGTTGCATCCATAGCCGCAAAACAGGGTTATATCAGTGAGAACGATATAGATAGGCTTATAGCTTTTAGGGATAATCCTTCAGATGAAAGCTGGATTGAAGGATAAATGAAAGAAGGAAGAAAACAAGAAACAGAAGAAGGAATATAAAAATGAGAAGCGTAATAGACACTCTGGATTTAACCGTTGAAGAAATTAACAA
>JAAYIA010000002.1 GCA_012735145.1 Clostridiales bacterium
AGTTGGGAGTACGAATTCATCAGTCTCATTCTTGGCATAAGATATGTCGATAGCTTCCCTTGAGTCATTCGCCTTGATTCCTTCACTTAGAGTAAGAGCATCATAGGCTTTGACAAGTCTTTCCCATCTCTTGTCTCTATCCATAGCATAGAAACGACCGGAAATAACACCGATTTTGCCAACACCTATCTCTTCCATATACTCCTCAAGGGGTTCAAGGTAATGTAAGGCACTTGAAGGAGGTACATCACGACCGTCGAGGAAGCAATGTACGATTACCTCGTTTATACGCCTTTGCTTTGCCATATCCAAAACAGCCTTCAGGTGGTCGAAGTGACTGTGAACACCTCCGTCAGAAACAAGGCCCATGATGTGAAGTCTGTGACCGTTAGAGGCATTGTTCATCGCATTAATAAGAGCCGTATTTTCAAAGAAGGAGCCTAACTGGATTGAACGAGATATCTTGAGAAGATTTTGATAGATAATATTGCCGGCACCGATATTGAGATGCCCTACTTCTGAATTTCCCATCTGGCCGACAGGTAGTCCCACAGACTCGCCACTCGCTTCTATTGTAATAAAAGGATAATTGTTAAAAAATTTATCCAGATTAGGCTTATGCGCCGCAGCAATCGCATTGCCCTGTGTTTCTTGTCTTATTCCGTAACCATCGAGGATCATAAGCATCGTTGGCTTGTGTTTCATTGCGTACCTCCAAGTGAATATATCGTAAATACTTAGTGCCTTAATTATAGCACAGGACGATGATGTATGGAGTTTTGTCAGAGCAGATTGTATAATTGATAGCGTAGATAAAAGGAGATTCATATGGCTGTAAATTTCACAAATGAACAATTACAAGCAATCAATACACTGGATAAGTCGGTTCTTGTTTCGGCAGCTGCAGGTTCAGGCAAGACAGCTGTTCTGATTGAGAGGATTATTAAGATAATTATCGAAGGCAAAGCCGATGTCGATCAGATGCTTGTCGTGACATTTACCAATGCAGCAGCAGCTGAGATGAGGCTGAAACTGTCAAGAGCTATCAAGAAAAGGATGATAGAGCATCCGGAGGACAGAAAGAGGTTGAAAGAACAGCTCGACAAGTTGTATAGATCATATATATCCACCTTTGACAGTTTTGCTGTGAGAGTAATAAGAGAATTTTTCTATCT
Organism: Clostridiales bacterium; assembly: GCA_012735145.1. Lineage (GTDB taxonomy): Bacteria > Bacillota > Clostridia > Peptostreptococcales > Anaerovoracaceae > Crickella. The sequence continues at coordinate 1,176 of JAAYIA010000002.1, forward strand.
GATGGACATAGAGCCTAATTTCAAGGCCTGCGATGAGATACAGAGCACGATACTGCAAAAAGAAGCTGCAGATGAACTTTTTGAACTGGGGTTTGATAAGGATGACTTTATCGAGGGCTGTGGTTTTAGAGAATTTCTACGTTTATATAGTGAGGAAAGAAGTGATGAAGGGTTTAAAGAAAAGCTTATTAGTGCATATATGAAGCTGAGAACTATGCCGGAGTATTTTGAATGGGCATATGGAAAAGCGGAGAATCTTAAAATTACAAAGGAAGACTTTAAGGGCTCCTTTCTAGAGGGAATTCTTATAGATGACGCACGTGCTACTATGTCACATGCGAAGGAAGCAGGAACAAAAGTAGAAAAAATAATGATTGATGCGGGTCTTAAGGATATGCTTGACGATAAGATTGGACCGGAGCTATGCACAATAGAATATCTAAATTCCAAAGCACAAAAAGGGGAGATAGACGACGATTTTGTTTCTCGTATTTCCGATATTACATATGGAAGAGCAGTTGCAAAAAAAGAACAGAAAGAAGCATGGGCAGTAATCAAAGAAGAAGTAAAAACATACCGCGATGCATATAAGAAGCTGATAGAGTCTTGGAAAAAAAAATATATATTCCCGGACATTGAAACTCGTTTGTCAGAGATGAATGAGACATATATATATACGGAGTACTACCTTAGACTTCTTGAGGAATTTGAGAGAATTTACGATATAAAGAAAGCGGAGAAGAAGGTTCTGGACTTTGCTGATATGGAACATACAGCGGTGAAAATCCTAAATCACGAGGAGGCAGCAAGGACATTGCAGCAAAGATTCAAATATATTTTCATAGACGAATATCAAGATACGAATAACATACAAGAACACCTAATATCCAAGATCGCCTGTAAAGATAACGTGTTCAAGGTTGGCGACGTCAAGCAGAGCATATATAAGTTCAGACAAGCAGAACCCGCTATATTTGAAAGGGTGTATAGAGAGTACTCCGATGAACAAAATACAGAAGCGATTGCAATTGATCTTAACAAGAACTTCCGAAGCAATAACAGAACCATAAATTATATCAATACAGTTTTCGAGAATGTGATGGAAGGCTATGATAATAGAGCAAAGCTTTACACAGGCTGTTCTTGTATGGATGAACACGATTTTACTCCTGAAGTGCATATTCTCTGCGATGAAAATGAATCAGAAAGTTTTGATGGAGATACTGATGAGTATTCTAGTGTAGATTTTGACGAGACTTCCGGTGCTGCCGATGCCGGAGAAGAAATAATGGACCTTAGCAAGGAAGAAGCAGAAGCGGCTTATGTTGCCGATCTTATACAGAATATTATCGGAAAGGATTTCTACGATACGAGTAAGGGAATCGTAAGACCGCTTGAGGCGAGAGACATAGCAATACTTATGAGATCAGTTAAAGTAAGAGGAGATGCCATGTCTAGAGCTCTTCGCTCACTTAGTATAGATTCTCATGTCGAGGAGTCAGATAATTACTTCGATACTGTGGAAATAGGTATCGCCCTTTCTTTGCTCACTTGCATAGATAATATGAAGAGGGATGTTCCTCTCATTGCCGTTCTTCACTCTGAGATATTCGGATGGACTCCAAGCAATCTCGCACAAGTCAGAATCGATTATATGAAATACTGCACCGATAGGGGTGAGAATACAAGGACACCTTATTGGGAGGCTGTTTTATGGTATGCAGACGAAGGAGGTAATGAGCATCTTAAAGAGGAAGCTGCGTACGCAGTAAGTAAAATTAAAGAATGGCGTTTGCTTTCCAACATGATGCCTGTTGAAGATTTTATATGGAAAGTTTTGATTGATTCCGGTTACTATCATATTGTTGGTGCTATGTACGGAGGAAGCAGGAGACAGGCAAACCTTAGAGTCCTTGTAGACAGGGCAAGGAAGTATAGCGAAGATACAGTAGCTTCTCTCAGTTCATACATATCTTTCCTTGAAGTAATGAGACATAAGAATATCAGCAATGGACAGGCGACGATGGTCAGTAAGGAAGACGATGTTGTAAGAATTGAAACTATACATAAGAGCAAAGGACTTGAGTACCCAGTGGTAATCGTCTCCGGAATGGGGAACGATCTTAAAAGAGACAATTTAAGCAAAGAGCTCGGCTTCGACTCGGAGATTGGGATAGGGCTACCTTATATAGATCCAGGCAGGAGATTCTGGAGATCGACAATTATGCAAAGATCAATCCAGTACCGAGGAGAGGATGAGAACTATAAGGAAGAGCTTCGTGTTTTGTACGTGGCGATGACAAGGGCAAGGAATAAGCTTGTTTTGGTCGGATCAGTTAAGAGCGAAGCTAAGTTGAAAGAATATAAAACTAATCCCAGGAATTATTTTGAGATAATGAAGGATGTACTTAGAACTGATAACAATAATCTGTATATAAGACCCCTTGTCAGAAAGGATGTAAGCAGGAAGAAAACTCATGTGAGCGATATCATCAAAGCGAGAAGAAAAACTCTTTCGTCAAGGGGAGAAAAGATTTATCACGAAATAGATAGAAGACTCAGCTATGAATATCCTTATACGGATATGCTTTATGCAAGGTCAAAATACTCAGTCAGTGAACTTAGGCTTGCGAAATTGAATACAGATAAGCTTACGAGCAAAATGGGCACGGAAGTTTATAAAGGTGAGACAATAGATACACGGATAAAAGCAAGTGGGCAGGGAAAAAAGAAGGTAAGTGCTGCAGACATTGGAACAGCATATCATCGCATAATGGACTTCTTGGACTTCGCTCTTGTAGTTGATAGTGAAGGTAAGACAGATAAGAAGTATATCGAGGAGAAGACGGAATATTTGATCGAAAATAAAGCAATAGGTATCGATGTCTTCAAAGAAATAGATATAACAAAAATATATGATTTCTTTGAGAGTGACCTGGGAAGAAGGGCAGCAGATGCCGCAAGGAAAGGTTCTTTAACTAAAGAGAAGCCTTTTACACTGAAGACAGAATGGGAAGGAAGAGATATACTTGTTCAGGGAGTTATAGATTGCTGCTTTGAGGAAGACGGCGAGATGATTTTGATTGACTATAAATCCGGTTATATAATAACAAGTCAATTACAAGACGAATTGGAAAGAATCCGTAATGAATATAAGATACAGGTAGATCTCTACTCCAAAGCTGTGCAAGAGGGAACCGGAATGCCTGTCGCAGAGGCATATTTATACATGTTCGGTATAAGCAAACATATAAAAATGTAGAAAAAAAGCCCTTGAGATATTCTCAAAGGCTTTTTCGCTGGCGGAGGACATGGGACTCGAACCCACGGGGCTGTTACGCCTTACCTGATTTCCAATCAGGCTCCTTAGCCACTCGGTCAATCCTCCATGACTAATTGTTGCTGTACTATCCGTACTGCTATCTTCACATATTTGCTTGTTCTTTTGCACTTGGACATACTAACATAGCAAGGTTATAAATGCAAGGCTCAAAAGAGATTGACAGGTTTTTTTATTTATAATGCAAGGTGCTATTGACGTTATAGCCTTAAACATATCATAATAAATTAAATGCATACAGACAGATAAAATATAAACGCAGTCTATATTTAAATAGAAACTAATATCAAAAAAAAAGAAGGAGCTACCATGAATCCAACACAACGTTTACTTAAATACATTAACTTCCTTACTCCAAGTGATGAGAACAGCTCTACTGTTCCTTCGAGTGATTGCCAGTTTGCTCTTGCAGAGGCCTTGGTTGAAGAAATGAAACAGATAGGAATTGAAGATGCCAAAGTCGACGATAAGTGTTATGTATACGGTCATATTCCTGCAAGTGAGGGATGCGAAAATGTTACACCTATTGGCTTTATTGCTCACGTAGACACAGTTGCTGATTTTTGCGATCGCGTACCGAATCCAATAACCCATGAGAACTATGACGGAGAGGCTGTGGTGTTGGGCGAAAGCGGCCTTGTGCTTGACCCTAAGACCTTCCCGCATCTTGAGAACCTCAAGGGACGAACTTTGATTACGACAGACGGAACGACAATTCTCGGAGCAGATGACAAAGCGGGAATTGCTGAGATACTTACAGCTCTTGAAGAGATAATTGCAGAGGGAACACCTCATGGATCAATATCTGTCGCTTTTACGCCTGATGAGGAGATTGGAACCGGAGCACATAATTTTGATGTTACACGCTTCAATGCAAAATATGCCTATACTTTAGACGGAGATGTCGAGGGTGGCATTGAGTACGAAACATTCAATGCGGCTATGGCCAAAGCAAAATTCCACGGTGAGAATGTTCATCCGGGTTCGGCAAAGGGTATTATGATAAATGCGGCTCTTGTTGCTATGGAGTTTAATGAACTGCTTCCTACAGCGGAAAGACCGGAATATACAGAGAATTATGAGGGCTTTAACCATCTGATACAGATAAGTGGAAGTGTGGGTGAAGCTTTGACTACTTACATTATAAGAGATCATGATGCTGCAAAATTTGAAGCCAGGCAGGATGGAATGAGACTTGCGGCAAAGCACATTAATGAGAAATACGGTGAAGGAAGTGTTGAGCTGGATATCAGGCTTCAGTACAGAAACATGGCAGAGATAATTAAAGATTATCCGGAAACAGTTGAGAAGGCAAAAGCGGCATGTGCTGCGGTTGGTATTGAGCCGACAATTAAGCCAGTAAGAGGAGGCACAGACGGCAGTCAGCTAAGCTTTATGGGACTGCCTTGCCCGAATCTTGGAACGGGCGGATATGCATTCCACGGACCTTACGAGCATATTACGGTAGAAGGAATGAATACGGCTGTGAAAATAATCAAGGCATTGATAACCGAGTATGCAAGATGCTAACCTTTCAGAATATAATAAGTATATAAAGGAGTTTAAAGAAATGAATTTAGAAAATAATAACAAAATCAGAATTGTATACGAGCCTGAGAACAATCGTGCCGCTGCATATGATGTGGATAAGGAGATTGGGGAGATTACATTTGAACCTGAAGATGCTTCTTGGCTTGTTGAGCACACATACGTAGACGATGCTTACAGGGGGCATAAAATTGCCAAGAAGCTTGTAGACGAGATTGTCTATAGAGCAAAGGAAGAGGGCATAACAATTGTTCCTATTTGCCCGTACGTTAAAAAGGTTTTTAGAGCTGAGAACAAATAGCTTGTTTAGATTGCTTTATTAGCTTATTAGATATTATTAAATGAGATTATTTTGATTGGTTGATATTCTTGACAGCTTCGAGGAGAATAGGGAACTCGTCAGTTTTAGGCAGTCTCATACGAACAAAAGACTTATCGAGACTGTTGAAGGTATCTCCTGATACGCAAAGTACACCACGATCGTAGAACATCTTCTTGAGATCGACAGATTTGTCCTCATGATACAGAAGGCATATGGAGACGGTATCGCATGTTTCGGCCATCTTTAGGTTGTCCCCGATTACAGAGCGAATTTCTCTTTTTTGCTTGGCAAATTCAGCGATATATTCCCATATGTGGTGAGATTGCAGTAGGGCGGCTCCGGCAAGCTCTCTTGCAAACTCGTTGACCATATATGGATCTCTCAATTTTCTCATGCAGGCTATTACAGGCTTTGCAGCTATTATATAGCCGATTCGTAGACCTGCGAGGCCAAAGCCCTTTGACATTGTACGAACCATTATGAGGTTCTCGTATTTCTCTAAATATTTAATTGCAGAATTTTCATTGGACATAAAATCGCCAAAAGCTTCATCAATAACGACGGCGATTCCATAGGGTTCTGCTTTTTTGATTATCTGTTCTATTATATCGCAGTTGATGATCTGACCGGTTGGATTGTTAGGATTATCGATATATATCATACTCAGCTCATGACCGTTACTGTCGATTCGATCCAGAATCTCCTGGGTGTCAATTTTGTAATTGTCTTCTCTTCTCATCGAAACGGCCTCATATATCATGCCGTTTAATTTGAGACTAGCTTCCTGGTCGGGGAATTGAGGCTGGATGCCCAGCACTTTGGAGCCTTTTTCGGAGAAGAGATTGTTAATTATATATAGGGCAGAAATACTGCCGTCTGTGATCATGAGGTTTTCGGGCTCGAGGAAGACCTGACCCTTGAAATATTCCTTGAGACCGTCAAAAATCGCCGTGCTGTGAGGGTATGGTCCGAGTTTGTTGAGGTCGAACGCTTGAGCTTCTTCGATGAGCTCGGGCGGAAATCCGTAAGGATTACAGCCCTCGTAGCAATCTATGCCACCCTCGGGTAAATCTATATGCTCAGAAGCGTAGGAGACTTTATCTAAAGTTCGCAGTTCCTCTCTCACTTTAAGTTTGTTTAGTTTATTCATGTCTTCCTCCGGCGTTGTATTATAATATAGGTGATAAATTACATGATAACCTATACGGTTTTGAATTCAATATTATTCTATCATAAGTACTGTTGTCACGAAACAGTGCCTACAAGCATTCAATAGAGGAGTCGTTCACCTTATCGTATAATTCACGATATAATCTTCAAATGATAAACACATAAAAGGGTAAAGATTAGGCTACAATAAGAATACGTATTGAACTCAATTTATAACAGCTGTAAAAGAAATCAGATAATAAGTTAAAGAGTAATAATAAAAAAACGGAGGAAAGAATTATGGAAATGAAGTTTTTCAGATGTCAGCACTGTGGACAAATTGTTGCTAAGATTAAGGAAACAGGAGTTCCTATTATCTGTTGCGGAGATCCTATGCAGGAAATCATTCCTGGTACAACGGATGCAGCTCAGGAGAAGCACGTACCTGTATATACAGTTGAAGGCGACAAAGTAGTTGTCAAAGTTGGAGAAGTAGAGCATCCAATGGTTGAAGAACATTATATAGAATGGATCGCTCTCGAGACAAAGCAGGGTGTACAGAGAAAAAGGTTGAGTCCTGGAGAAAAGCCTGAGAAATGTTTCCGCATTTGTGAAGGAGATGAAGTAAAGGCAGTATATGAATACTGCAACCTCCACTCACTTTGGAAGGCTTAAAAGAAACTTTGTAATATAATCTTGATAATTTCACCAGAAAATAATGAACTAGAGACAAGGTGCGGCAAATAAAGTTCATAAAGCCGCACTTTGTATTATAAAATGAACTATAGATACTCAGAAGTATTAATATGTGGATTCTTAAAGCAAATAATGTCAACGCAATTTTAGGAAAGAGAAATTAATAAAAATGGAATACGCGCTAACTTTCACAGAAGGGATAATATCCTTTATATCGCCATGTATGCTACCGTTATTGCCGGTATTTATTTCATTTTTCGTTGCGGAGGATAAACCGGGGAAGGCGAAGAAATCCACTTTGCTTAATTCCTCTGCCTTTGTTCTGGGGTTTACTGTTATATTCACAATTCTTGGGGTCTTTGCAGGTACTGCAGGCCTATTTCTTAAAAATCACAGTACAGTGGTTAATTTGGTATGTGGTCTTATAGTCGTTGCGTTGGGACTTGCATATATTGGAGTAATTCCACTCAATTTTCTCAAGGGAATCAGTGGTAAATATAAAGCAGATAATATCTTGTCTGCCTTTGTATTTGGAATGATATACTCTGTCAGCCTTACTCCTTGCGTTGGAGCCTTTCTGGGCTCGGCATTGATGCTGGCTGCAACCACAGGAGGTGCGGTCAAGGGCTTTTCGCTTTTGCTCGTATACTCTTTGGGACTTGGAATACCTTTCATAATATCTGCCCTAATTATCGACAGACTCAAGGACGCATTTGACTTTATTAAGAGACACTATGACCTTATCAATAAGGTGTCCGGTGTGTTCTTAATCATAGTCGGAATCCTGATGATGGCAGGGCTACTTAATAAAATGATGGCAATATTTGCGTGAGGATGATTATGAATAATAAAAACAAACTTTTAACATTAGTGATAATAATGGTTGTAGTTATCGGAATAGCCGCTGTGGGATATAATAAATTATCAGGAAAATATAAGGAAGAGAGCGGGCAGACCGGTTCACAGGAAGCCGGTAGCGAGGATAACACAAAGACAAAAGCACCGGATTTCACAGCCCTCGATGTCGACGGTAAGGAAGTCAAAATGTCGGACCTGGCAGGAAAGCCTATGGTAATAAACTTCTGGGCATCTTGGTGTGGACCGTGCCAAAGCGAGCTTCCTGATTTCGACGAGGCATACAAGAAGTATGGTAATAAAATCGAGTTTATGATGGTAAACCTCACAGACGGAGGACGAGAGACTGTCGAAAAGGTTGAGAAATTTATTGGTAACGGTGGATATACCTTTCCGGTTTACTACGATACGGAATTTGATGCAGCAAAAGCTTACGGGGTCAGTACGATACCTGTAACATACTTTGTAGATGCGGATGGCAACATAGTAGACTCATATATGGGCAGCATGAACCAAAAAACTTTAGAATCCTATCTTGATTCTTTGTTGAATAGCAAGTAAAGTAATAGTGTGAGGGTTTATGGTAGGAAACTATAACAGCTCGTATTTATACAGATTTTGCTTGGATTTAATCGTCACAAGCCCGTAAGGAGATAGATTTAAATGAAAATAGCAGAAGATATTCGCTATGTCGGTGTAAACGATCATGAGATAGACCTATTTGAAGGATTCTACATAGTCCCTGATGGAATGACCTACAACTCGTATATAATATTAGACAACAAGATTGCAGTTATTGATTCTGTTGATGCAAACTTTGCTCAAGAATGGATTGAAAATATTCGTGAAGCATTGGGCAACAGAAAACCGGATTATATTATTATTCAGCATATGGAGCCGGATCACTCAGGAAGTCTGATAAGGTTCATGGAAGAATACCCGGATGCTGTGATTGTTTCATCAGCCAAAGCTTTTACGATGATTAAAAATTTCTTTGGCGAGGACTTTTCCGACAGAAAAATCGTTGTTTGCGATGGATATGAATTGGACTTGGGAGAGCACTTGCTAAAGTTTGTATCTGCTCCGATGGTACACTGGCCGGAAGTCATTATGACTTACGATGTTAAAGGTAGAATTTTGTTCTCGGCAGATGCATTTGGCAAATTTGGAGCCCTTGATGTTGAAGATGACGATTGGGAGTGCGAAGCGAGACGTTATTATTTCGGAATAGTCGGTAAGTATGGCATGCAGGTTCAGAATGTTCTCAAGAAGCTTGCAGACTACGAGATTGAAGCAATATATCCTTTACACGGACCCGTTCTTACAGAGAATCTTGGACACTATATTGGACTATATGATATATGGTCATCGTACGGGGTAGAAACAGAAGGCGTGACTATTGCATATACATCTGTGTATGGTAACACCAAGAAGGCAGTTGAATTGCTTGCCGATAAACTTAAAGTCGGGGGTTGTGAGATATCTGTGATAGATCTCGCTCGAGATGATATTGCTGAGGCAGTTGAGGATGCCTTCCGGTATGGTAATCTTGTTTTGGCAACTACCACATACAATAATGATATTTTCCCATTTATGAAGGAATTTATAAATGCATTGATAGGAAGAAATTTCCAAAACAGAACGATTGGTCTCATTGAAAACGGTTCTTGGGTTCCTATGGCAGCCAAAAAGATGAAAGAAATGTTTAATGGTTGCAGGAATTTGAAGTTTACAGAAACAACTGTAAGGATTGTTTCTGCTTTAAACGATGAGAGCACTCTGCAGATTGAAGCACTCGCTGAGGAGCTCTGTCTAAGATAATATTGAGTGGATTATCTGAAGTTGATAGGGCTAATAAGTTATATAATAAGCTATTGTAACGGTAAGAAATCACTTTAATAAGTGATTCGACTAATACACAAATGAAAGGAAATGGTAAAATTATGGCTAACAAGTACGCAGGAACACAGACAGAAAAGAACTTACAGGAAGCATTCTCAGGTGAGTCACAGGCAAGAAATAAGTATACATATTATGCTTCAAAGGCAAAAAAAGAAGGCTTTGAGCAGATTTCAGCACTCTTCCTCAAGACAGCAGAGAACGAGAGAGAGCACGCAAAGGTTTGGTACAAAGAACTTGATGGTATCGGCGACACAGCAGCAAACCTGCTTGATGCAGCACAGGGCGAGCACTATGAGTGGACCGAAATGTATAAAGGTTTTGCAGAGACAGCTGATGAGGAAGGATTCCCTGAACTGGCTGCAAGATTCCGTCTCGTAGCTCTTATTGAGAAACATCACGAGGAACGTTACAGAGCACTTCTCAGCAATGTTGAAGCTCAGGAAGTATTCAAAAAGAGTGATGTCAAGGTATGGGAGTGCCGTAACTGTGGACATCTGTTCATAGGCACAGATGCACCGGAAATCTGTCCGGCATGTGCACATCCTAAGGCATATTTCGAAGTTAACTGTGAGAACTACTAAAAAAATCGCTATTTAATAAATTTATCAATAGCGTTATTAAGTTCATCGAGTGCATCGTAGTCACCGTGATTAACGGCGTCTACGATGCATGTTTTTAGATGTTCTTTAATTATTACCCTGCTTACTGAATTGATTGCTGCTTCGATAGCAGAGAGCTGTATAAGAATTTCAGCACAGTCTCTTTCTGACTCGACCATTCGACGAGTCGATTCCATATGTCCGATTATACGGGACATTCGATTGAAAACAGCTTTTTTGTGTTCGGGTGAATGGGAATGGCCATGTTCATGGTCGTGTGTATATTCCTCTCCATTGCAATCAAGATGCGAATGCACATGCTTGTGACTGGTGTTTTTTTTCTGAGTATCTTCCATATTTATCTCCTATATGTACAAAATATCATTGTCAATATTAGTATAAAACATTTTTCTGGCCTTGTCGAAATCCTTGGTTTTTTTCAATATCCACATCAGCTTAGCAAGAGCTGCTTCACTTGTCATGTCGTGAGCTTCTAGGATGTGGAGGGAAGTCTTAACGACACTGCCTGGCTTGTAAACAGTTAAATCACTGCCTTCGTTAGGAACTTGAGTTGTCATAACTATAAGCTTGCCGTTTTGGGCGGCTTTTTTGATGAGGTTAAAATAATCCGAGTATTCGGGTAGGCCGCCCGTACCAAAACTTTCGATTATCAGCCCGTCATAGTGGTTGATTATATAATCAAAAATTTTGTCGCTTAAACCTGGGACAAGCTTGATGAGCCCGACATTGGTATTAAGTCCGTCTGCGAAAATCGGTGTGACGTATATATCATCGTGTATAAAACGTATAATTTTATTGCTATGAACTTCTGCAACAGAAGGGAAGTTGACCGAATCGAATGCGGCAAAGCTCCTTGTATAATTCTTGCGTCCTCGAGTTCCGGCTATTACACGACCTGAGAATACTATTCTCACCCCGGCACTTTCGTCGCTACACGCATAGAAGAAGGCATCTGTTATATTTCGGCTGACATCTGTCTGTGCTGAACCATAAGGCTGCTGTGCTCCTGTTATAACGATAGGTTTTGGTGAGCTTTGTATTAAGTAGCTTAAGCCCGCGGCTGTATATGCCATTGTATCTGTCCCATGTGTTATTACAAAGCCGTCATATAGGTCATAGTTTTTTCTGACGGCTTTAGCGATATCAATCCAGTGTTCTGGCGTTATGTTGGTGCTGTCAAGATTACAGACCTGTATGCTGTCTGTTTCACATATTGACTGAATGGCAGGGACCTGCGAGATAAGCTCTTTTGATGTAATGCCCGGAACATATCCTTCATCAGACAATATTGCTGCAATTGTTCCACCTGTTCCGATATGTAATATTCTCTTCATAGTAACCTCGCTTAAGTTGTATTCTTTTGATTATTATCAAGCAGGATTGAAGGTCAATCCCTGGTGAGAGGTCAAGGCTGGATAGTGCCTCCACCGAGCACATAACTGGCTGTTTGTGTATCATAAAAAACGACGGATTGACCCGGCGTGATGGCACGCTGAGGCTCGTCGAAGACGACCTCCGCCTTGCCCCCTTCGAGTATTGTCACGGTGCAAGGCGCCTCGGCGTGGCGGTATCTGATACGGCCGAGAGCGTGCAGCTTGGCACCTACATCCGGGGCTTCAATCGAGATCCAATTCAAATTGTCTGCAATAAGCTTACTTCCAAACAGATCGTTATTATCTGCAAGGACAATTTCATTACTTGAAATATCAAGGCTATACACATACATAGGTTTTTTAAGAGAAAGGTCGAGGCCCTTACGCTGACCGATTGTGTAGTTTACAATCCCCTTGTGTCTGCCGAGGATATTTCCATCCATATCGACAAAATTTCCTGTTTTGTATTCTTTGTTCGTATATGAATGTATGAATTCAGAATATTTGCCGCTTGGAACAAAGCATACATCTTGACTGTCTTTAGCTTTGGCATTTATAAAACCCTGGTCTTCGGCTATTTGGCGTATATATTCTTTTGATGAAAAACTACCAAGGGGAAAGAGTGTGCGGGACAGAACATCTTGATTCAGAGTATATAAAAAATATGATTGGTCCTTGGATCTGTCATTTGATTTTCGCAGACAATAGCGGCCGCTTGCTGATACTTCGATGATTGCATAATGACCTGTTGCAATAATCGCTTCTACATCTTCGTTTAAAAACTCCTTATCGAGTCTTGTAATAAAATCGCCGAACTTGACAGTCTTGTTGCATATAATACAAGGGTTCGGCGTTAATCCCGCTTCATAATCGGAAATAAACTTCTCAATTACATTCGCTCTAAACTCATCCCTCATGTCCAAAGCATGGAAGGGGATATTGAGCTTATCTGCAACCGCCTTGGCGAGGACAATATTCTTGAGGCTTGATTCAGTGTCGTCAGAGAACTCATCATATAATCTCATTGTAATACCTGTTACAATATAGCCTTCTTCTTTAAGAAGATAGGCTGCGACGCTGGAATCCACACCTCCACTCATTGCAATGAAAACATACTTTGTATACATTTATACAGAACTCTTTTCTAAAAGCTTATTTTAGGTTATAATCAACAAGGTGATTTATGATATATCTTAATTGATATATCTTAATTGGTATATCTTAATTGAAATGATTATAACATAAAGGAACAGATAGTATGATTGAGACCAATGACCAAAACAATAATAATTCTGAAATTTTTCAACAGGGTGTTAATAACCTTCATGAAGAAGATGAGAACTTTATAATCGAAAGGCATTACCAACTTCAAGATACAGAGAAGACAA
>JAAYIA010000076.1 GCA_012735145.1 Clostridiales bacterium
GTATGAGGAGGCGGGATTTAGCGAAAACGATATTTATCTGGTATCACATTTTCTTCTAGACTATGATGGAGCAGCTTCATATGAGAATTTAAAGAAAATAAATGAAATAAATTATCCAAGTGTTGTTAAACACAGATCAATTCAAGAAGCAGGTACAAAGTTTGTTACAAGAACGGGAAGAAGCATCCTTTCTCTAAAGATTGAGGGTGTTCACATTATAATTCTTCTTATCCTGAGCTTGATTCTTTTGATAGTAAGTGAACCTAAGAAATGGTTATATGTTCTGATGTTCGGTGGTCTTGCGGTTGCTATGCATATTTCACTATATTATATACAAAGACCGCAATATAGAGCTTTTTATACAGTGGATATAAGCGTGGCACTGTGGCTGTTATATGTATTAAGCCTTGAATCAGGAAAAACAGCTAAAAAAAAGAGGCTGATTGCTGTGACCTTGCTGTCCGGAATAGCAATAGGGTATCTCTTTGTTCCACTAGCAGAGAATACTGAAATAGGATATTTCCAAAATGTAAGGAAAATACAAACAGAGACTGTCTCTGAATTTTATAATAATAATTCAGATAAGTTTTATATTTGTTCAACAAATGCGAAAAAACGGCACTCCTCATACCTTAATCCTTTAGAGATTCCTGTCAAAGAAAAAAATGCAACAGGACAAGGTGGCTGGGGAACCCTTTATCCATATGAACTAGATCAATTGGCCGAGTTTGGCATGAAGAATCCCGTTGGAGATGCTATTGATAATGATAACGTCTTCTTTGTCGGAACGAGCAATTTAAATAGATTGAGGGAGTACTACAATAAGTGGTATGGAGATGCCCGAAACAAAATAGTTTTTGTTGAAGTAGATGAAGTTGAAAATCAGAAAATCTTTCAAATTATTAAGGTTCAACAACAAGATTGATAATGTGCAAAAAACCTGATAATATGTTGATGGGAGTGTTATCAATGAGCAGATATTAGTGTGTGATTGGAAAGAATTTGGGAGAGAGAAATGTATAAAAAATTTGTTTCAGTTATGCTTATAGTTTTGATGGTGGCAGTCTCAGGGCCACTGGAGGTATTAGCTGTTGCTGGAACCGGAGAAACACCTGTTAATAATGAGCAGATAGAGGGGAATTCTCTTAAAGGAGAGGAAGAACCGCTTATAGAGGGAGGGGAAGTTACGGTACCAGATGGTCCGGTAGCCCCAACCAATCTTGTAGCGATTTGGAACGGCAATAATGTTGATCTCACATGGACAGGAGATGCGAATACCGATTATGAAGTCTGGTATGATGAATTCGAGAAAATAGATGTCGGGAGTGCAACAAACTATACATTTGTTGAAATGACCAATGCAACACGAATCTTCTGGGTAGGCGTAAAGGGATCCGAAGATTCTGCTATGAAATTAAGCTATACACTGAATTCGATAATTCCTTCGGCTGTTACAGGATTGAAAGCTGAGTCGGGTCTTGAAAAAATTACTGTTACGTGGGAAGCTGTCAGCGGAGCAGATGGTTATGAGATTGAAATTGATGACTTTATTACAAAAGTAGAAGCGGATACGCTTCAATATGTATACGAAGTTCCTTCAGTTCACAAAAAATATACGATAAAAGTTCGTGCAACTCAAGGAGAAGAAAAATCCAAAGATGCTTCGATAACAGGCGAAGCTATAAGGACGGCTTGTTATAAAATAACCTTCAAAAAAGCCAGAACACTATATAGCCATACTGGAGGCAACGTTCGTAAAACTTTCTCTAAGGGCTACGTTGCTACAGCTACGGGATTTACGCAAGGGAAATATATATTCTGGTATGAAGGTCGTATGTATCACGTAAAAAAAATAAGCACAAAAAATGCAAAAGTTGCAGCTTATAGAAAAACTCCATATACGGCAACTGAAGCAGAAAACTTTGTAAATCAAAACAATTTGTCAAGCGATAAGACGTACCTTATCTGGGCAAGCACATATACTCAGCATGAATATATTTTTACGGGGGAACAAGGTAATTGGAAGCTCAAATATTGCTGGCAGGTATCAACCGGAAAGGCCTCTACGCCTACGGCTATAGGTGCAACGAGTATTAAGGGCAAGTCAAAAAAACATCATGGTCTAAGTTATTGGAGTTTGTGTTCGGTTTATTCTTTCCACGCTAAGGCTAAGAAGTGGA
>JAAYIA010000009.1 GCA_012735145.1 Clostridiales bacterium
GACTAAATCAACAACTACAAAAGTTGCGGTAAAGCAAGGTAAAGATTATAAACTTCGCGCTAGCTTGAATGTAAGAAAAGGTGCGGGCACGAATTATGATATCAAGAGTAGAACCGCTTTGACGAAAGACGCAAGAAAAAACTCTCTTTCTAACACAAAAAAAGCAGTTTTGAAAAAAGGTACGGTAGTAACCTGCATTAAGGTTAAGGGTGATTGGATGCTCATTCCGAGTGGCTGGATATGCTGCAAACCCGGAAATGTAGCGTATGCATCATAGATAATAGAAAACAAATGTAAGGGTCCAATGCAGTGCATTGGACCCTTTTTTTACAATGCCAATGGCTTTATTGAGAAATATTCATTCGCATGGTAAAATAAAACGGTTATACAATTAAAACATTTAGAAGAACTTTGAGAGGGAAAATGTCAAAACCAAGGGAAAAAGTATCAATAATAAGCAGAGAAAATAATTATAAATCTCTCGATATCAGACTCCTTGAAGAAGAATTGCTTGGTAGAGGAATTGAAGTTGACACTTTGACAAAGAGATTAACCAAAAATCTCTCAATTCGAAATATTGGATATATAGGACATATTTTTAAACAAATCAGAAGTATTGCGACATCAAAGGTTGTTGTAGTGGATACATATTGCATTCCGGTAAGCATGATGTCACACGATAAAGAGACTACTGTTATTCAGATCTGGCACGCTTTATCTGCAATTAAAAAATTTGGATGGCAGACGGTAGGCAAAAAGAACGGATCAAGCGTCAAGACAGCAAAACTTATGAATATGCATAGGGGTTATGATCAGATTCTATGTTCCAGTGATGTGACAGCAAATTATTTTTGTGAAGCCTTTAACAGTACGAAAGATAAGATTGTAAAAATCGGACTTCCAAGAATAGACTATATACTAACAGAAGACAGTATCACAGAAGAGAAAATTCGCAATCAATATCAAAGGCTTAAATCACATAAAACCATTTTGTACGTTCCAACTTTTAGAGGGGGCAAGCCCGTTGATGTACGGAAACTTGCAGAGGCGATAGACTTTGATAAATATACATTAATCGTTAAGCTTCACCCTATTGATAAAGCAAGTACAGAGAAGTTGGAAATGAGGGGTGTAATTTATGATGAAATATATGATACATACGATATGCTTAAGGTAGCCGATATTGTCATAAGTGACTACTCCTCCCTTGTTGTAGAGTCGAGCTTGCTGAAAAAACCTTTATATCTCTATACTTATGATGAAGAGGAATATAAAGAAAAGACGGGACTCAATGTGGATTTTAGGCAAGAAACAATCGGTAAGTATAGCTTCAGAAGTGCGGATGAATTATCAACAGAGATAGAAAGAAGCTATGATTACAAAGCCCTGGAAGAATTTCGAGATAAATATGTTGATGTAGATACTGAAAACTGCACAAAACAGCTTGCTGACCATATAGAGAAATTATTAGAAAGATAGAGTATCGCATACAACTATGAATATAGGCTACAAGATAAAAAAAAGAATATTTGATATTGCTAAGAAGAACAAAGGATTCCGCATATTCGCACGAAAGAGCAGAGATGCGATTTATCATGCCGGAATGATTTTGAATGAGCCTTTTGGCAAAGTCGATAACAAAAAAATGTATTTCCAAACCTTTTCCGGTCGTGGGTACAGTGACTCACCGAAGGCAATATATGAATACATGATTTCATCTTCAGAATATGCAGACTTTGAATTTGTATGGAGTTTCCAGGAACCTGAAAAATTTAGATTTCTGGAAAACGATAGAACCAGACTTGTAAAGTTTCGCTCTATGCAGGACAATAAAGAACTGAGGACTGCCAAATACTGGATTAGCAATTACAGAATGCTCGATTACCAACACCCTCGCAAGAGTCAGATCTATGTGCAGTGTTGGCATGGAACACCACTCAAAAGACTGGGATACGATCTTGAGTCAAGCGATAATTCGATGAACTCGATAGAAGAAATTCGAGAGAAGTACAGGACTGATGCAAGCAAATTCAAGTATATTCTTTCGCCGTCTCCTTTTACTACAGAAAAATTTGCATCAGCATGGAACTTGCATAAGACTAATCAAATGTACAAGATTATTGAAGAAGGGTATCCAAGAAATGATAGACTTACAAACGCAACAGAGAAAGAAAGAGAAATTTTAAGAAATAGCCTTGATGTGGAAGGAAAGAAAGTTATTCTATACGCACCTACATGGAGGGATAACCAACATACAAGTGGGGAGGGATATACATACAAGTCAGAACTTGACTTTGACAAACTATATTCAGAGCTGGGAGATGAATATATTATACTTTTTAGGGCACATTATCTTGTTGCAAATAGTTTTGACTTTGATCGATATAACGGTTTTGTACGAGATGTTTCCGGGTATAGTGAGATAAATGATTTGTATATCGCTTCGGATATTTTAATTACCGACTATTCAAGTGTGTTTTTTGATTATGCTAATCTTCGCAAGCCGATTATTTTCTATATGTATGACCTTGAAGAATACGCTAATGAGCTGAGAGGTTTTTATATTGGGTTGGAAGAACTTCCGGGACCTGTAGTTGTAGAAGAATTTTTGCTTGCGAAAGAAATAATAGAGAGTAAAAAATGGAGACCGGATAAAAAATATGAGAGCTTTTGTCGTAAATATAATCCTAAAGATGATGGGCACGCAACCGAAAGGGTGCTAAAAAGTATAATAGAGGAAGAAATATGAAAAAGAAAATAGCAATCATAGGCGCATCTATGTACCAGGATGCTCTGATTCTTAAAGCTAATGAAATGGGGATCGAAACACATGTATTTGCATGGAAGACCGGCGATGTTGGAGAGTCTCTTGCTGATTATTTTTATCCAATAAGCACAAGAGATAAGGATAAAATACTAGAAAAATGCAGAGAAATAAAAATAGACGGAGTGATAAGTATCGGCTCTGATCTTGCTATGGATGCGGTCAATTATATTGCTGATAAAATGGATCTTGTAGGGAACTCATTAGAAGCTACAAGAAGAAGTACGAATAAGCATCTAATGAGAAAGGCCTTTGAGGAGAATGGTGATCCTAGCCCCAAAAGCATTCTCGTTAATAAAGATACTGATCTTGAGAAGTTGCTAAACTTAGAATACCCTGTTATCGTAAAACCTACGGACAGAAGCGGAAGTCGCGGAATAAATAAAATATACAGCTCTACAGATCTACCGGAAGCAATTGATAAGGCCGTAAAGGAAGGTTTTGAAGGAAAAGCCCTTGTAGAGGAGTACGTAGAGGGTGATGAATATAGCATAGAATATATATCTTGTAGAGGAAAGCACTGGATGCTTGCTGTTACACAAAAATTTACAACAGGAGAACCTCATTTTATTGAAATAGGGCATATTCAGCCCGCACCGATAAGCAATGAGCTTAAGGAAAAGATTCGTAAAGTATCTGACCATGCTCTTGATACACTAATGCTTACCGATGGAGCGGCTCATATTGAACTTAAAGTTGATGAGAATGAAAACATTAAATTGATAGAAATAGGCGGAAGAATGGGAGGAGGATTTATCGGAAGTGACCTGGTACAGCTTTCAACAGGATACGATTTTGTTGAAAATGTTATCAGAGTTGCAATGGGTGAAGAGATAGAAGAACCTGTTATTCTCAAATTAAGAACTGTAGGCATAGGTTTCATAACTCAAGAAGAAGATTTTGAGGCATATAGCCGTATAGTTAGAAGTTTTTCGGGAAATATGATTAAATACAAGATATACAGGAAGCTTATTCTCAAAAACGATACCTCAAACAATTACGACAGGTGCGGATACTATATCTACGAGATTAAATAA
>JAAYIA010000077.1 GCA_012735145.1 Clostridiales bacterium
AGAGAGGACCGGAAACAAAGATTGAAGGAACAACTCTCTATATCAGAGAAGGCATTGAAGCAGAAGCAGTTTCTCATCACACTATTACAAAAGATCTTAAGATCGAAGTCATAACTCCTGATAAGTACCATACATACACAGAGGCAGTTATGGACGTACAGCCTATTGCTACAAAAGAAGGTGATGATGTTGACCTTGGAACAGGAGTTACAAGAGTTCTTGACGGTGTTGTAACAATGATTTCGGGAACAACAGAAGAAGGCGTTCAAATCGGTGAGTTTGGTTCTTCAGAAGGCTACATTGATGAGAACATGCAGTGGGGTCGTCCTGGTGCTGTAGATAAGGGCGAAATTATAATTAAGTATCAGGTTACTATCGAAAACGGTAAGAACATGGAAAGACCGGGACCTATAGATGCACATAACACAGTAGACTTCGTTACTCAGGAAATCAGAGTTGCTCTTAAGAAACTCGAAGATGAGCCTAAGGAAGTTCAGGTTCTGAAACAGGTTAGAAGACCTGGAAAGAAGAAAGTTGTTATCGTAAAGGAAATCATGGGTCAGGGAGCTATGCACGACAACTACCTCTTCCCAATGGAGCCGGTTGGAACACTTGGCGCTAAGCCTAACGTAGACCTCGGCAACGTTCCTGTAGCTGCATCTCCACTTGAAGTACTCGATGGATGTATCCACGCTCTTACTTGCATCGGACCTGCTTCCAAGGAGATGTCAAGACATTACTGGAGAGAGCCACTGGTACTTGAGGCACTTCATGATGAAGAAGTTGACCTTTGCGGAGTTATTTTCGTAGGATCGCCTCAGGCTAATACTGAGAAATTCTATGTATCCAGAAGACTTGGACAGATGGTAGAAATGCTCGGCGTAGACGGCGCATTTGTAACAACTGAAGGATTTGGAAACAACCACGTTGACTTTGTAACACACATCGAGAATATCGGTAAGAGAGGAATTCCTGTTGTAGGATTCTCATTCTGCGCAGTTCAGGGAGCTCTCGTAGTTGGTAACAAGTACTGTGATGCTATGGTTGACCTTAACAAGTCAATGTCAGGTATCGAGAACGAAGTACTTGAGTGCAACTGTCTCTGCCCAGAGGACGCTTTAAGAGGTCTTGTAATGCTTAAGGCTAAGATGGCAGGCGAATCCATTAAGGAAGCAGAGAGAAAGTACAACGTAAACGTTAAGAACAACAACCTTGAGATTATTGAAAAGACTCTCGGACACTCTGTAGAAAGAGTTGAAAACGAGCAGTCACTGCCAATGTCAGACAAGAGAAAAGAAAAATATGACTAATTGTAGCGGGAGAGTATATTGATGAAGTATGGAGATAAGATAATCAGAATGGAAGGAATCATCGTTAACATTAAGGATGGTTCTGTGGATATGGACCTTATCGGACGCATAGGATTCCTAAGCGTGCCTAATCGTATGATGATAGCGGACTATCCTCTCAAGATTGGGCAGAAGGTTGCCTTTAATATGAGTTTCATAGAGCAGGAAGGACAGGAAGTCAACGATAAATATTTCACTAATATTACAATCCGCGAACAACGTATCAGAGAAAAATCAAGAAACATTGAGGAGGAATAAACAAATGAGTTTAACAGTTGTAAAAGGTTTACAGTCTGAGATCTTTGTACCTATAACACCACCACCAGTTTGGGCTCCTGTTACTAAGCCACTTAACGAAATGATCATTGGACTTGCAACAGCTGCCGGCGTACATAGAAAAGACGACAAGAAGTTTAACCTGGCTGGTGACTTCGGATGGAGACAGGTAGACAGTGATTCAAAGCCTGAAGACCTGATGGTAAGCCACGGTGGATACGATAACTCTGACGTAAACAAGGACATCAACTGCATGTTCCCATATGAGAGACTTAAAGAGCTTGCTGCCGAAGGATTTATTAAAGGCGTTGCTACGCATAACGTAGGTTTCATGGGCGGCGGTGGAAACATCCAGAAGTTTACCGATGAAACCGGTCCTGCTATTGCTAAGTTCTTCAAAGAACAGGGAGTTGACGCAGTGTTAATGACTGCTGGATGAGGAACATGTCACCGCTCTGCAACAATCGTGCAGAGAGCAATTGAGTCTATAGGCATTCCTACAATCATTATCGCAGCACTTCCGCCAGTAGTAAGACAGGCAGGTACACCTCGTGCAGTTGCACCGCTAGTACCTATGGGAGCTAATGCCGGAGCACCTCATGACATTGAGATGCAGACAGCTATTTGCAGGGAAACTCTCCAACAGCTTGAGGAGATTGAATCACCTGGAAAGATCGTTCCGCTGCCATATGAGTATCACGCAATGATCTAATAGCTCTATATAATTAATATCATAGGACAACGGCTCGTGCCGTAGAGGGGGGCATGTAAATGCCCCCCTCTTTTTTACAATAATACTCACCTGTAGGGATAAGTATAATGTATAATGATATCTGAAATTATTACACTATCAATGAAATGTGAGGTGATAACACAATGCCAAGTGATATTGAACTAAGAAGGTTAGTAATCAAGGCATTTCACATGACCGAAGTAAGCTTCGGTGAAGAGAATAAGATTACTACAGATGGCAAGATGACCCTTAATAACGACGGTCTGGAAGCCTTAAAAGAGAAATATAGCGAAGTAATAGAAGCGATAAATATTCAGATTATTGAGCCGGGTGATCATGACAGATACACTAACACAATAATGGATATAATTCCGATATCTACCAAGGTTTTGGGAAAATGCGGAGAAGGAATAACCCATACGATAACCGGTGTATATGTGATGCCAACCGGTGTTGATACCGAGGGTATCCAGGCTCACGAATTTGGATCATCTGAAGGAAAGTTGAAGGATATGCTTTACCTGAATAGAGCCGGAACGCCGAGTGATGATGACTTTATTATCTCATTCGATATTACCTTCAAGCAGGGTATGGGCCAGGAAAGAGTGGCAATAATACAAGCATATAGGGCCGTGGAAGAATGGATGACTACATTCCGCACACAGATGAAGAAATTTAATGGTCTGAAATGTACAGAAAGTCACGAGTATTACGACAAAATAAGACCGGGACAGAAGAAAGTTCTTGTTATCAAAGAAATGATTGCTCACGGAGCAATGCTTGATACATGGATCTTCCCTGATGAACCTTCTGGCGTAGAAGGTGGAAGATCGTTTATTGATTATGGATGTATGCCAATCATGTTGACTCCTAACGAGTTTAGAGATGGCGCGATACATTCAATGAACTAAGGAGGAGATATTATGGGAGTAGGACCTTCAACCAAGGAAACAAGCTTACATCATTTCAGAGATCCTCTTATTAGGATTTTGGGTGAAGATACAGGTATAGACCTAATGGGTGTTCTTGTATTTGGATCTCCTGAGGGTAGTGAGGAGAAGATAAGATGCTCGAGGACAGCAGCTGTGGTAGCTGAGTGTGCCAGGCCCGACGGAGTTATCGTTGAAACAGACGGGTGGGGAAACCTTGATGTAGATTACGTTAACTGTGTTAATGAGATTGGCACAAGAGGTATTCCGGTGGCAGGACTTAACTGGAGTGGAACAGCAGGAACATTCGTAGTGCAAAGTAAATTTCTAGACGATATTGTTGACTTCAATAAGAATCCTGAAGGTATTGAATCTAATATTGTAGGCGAGAATAACTATACAGATGATGACGTCAGAGAATGTATCAAGAGGCTAAAAATCTCTATGCTTAAGAAAGAGAGAGGCCTTCTATAATCCAAAGGGAGGATGGAATCTGTGAAAAATCCTAACAGAAAAGCAGCTATGCGAAGAGCGGATGCTATGGCAGAACGAGGAGAATCGGATACAATTATAGTCTATAACTCAAGTAATGGTGCGACGATGCAATATGCTGCTTGGCTGAGTGATGTGCTTGATTGCGATGTTGTTAACTATAATCGCAAAAATCTTGCTTATGTGTCGCTATATAAGACAGTTATATTCATGGGATGGATCAGAGCGGGAGAGATTACAAGGCTTATGATGTTAAGGCAGAACTATGACAACTTTAATTTGAAGGATAAGAATCTGTATATAGTTGGAGTTGGAATAGGACCAGCCGAATCAG
>JAAYIA010000078.1 GCA_012735145.1 Clostridiales bacterium
CGGAAGTCCTCCACTCTTAATTCCAACCGCCGAAACTTCATATGTGACCTCTTCATGCATTTTACCCTGTATACCTAATTTAAGCTGTGACATTTCTATATTCCTCTTCCTTAAATCCAAAAAGTGCAAAATCATCTCCTACGAGAATCGGACGCTTAACCAGCATACCATCTGTTGCCAGCAGTGCATATTTTTCATCATCTGTCATATTTGGAAGTTTGTCTTTGAGCTGCATCTCCTTATATAACCTACCACTTGTGTTAAACAGCCTCTTGATAGGAAGTTCCCTCAGCTGGTGCCATTTCCTTAGCTCGTCTTCTGTAGGGTTTTCCAGCTTAATATCTCTCTCCTTAAATTCAACACCATTATCGACAAGCCAACTCCTTGCCTTCTTTGCTGTACTGCATCTTGAATATCCAATAAAAAGCATTTGTGAAAACACTCCTTTCCTTATAGATTACTTAAACATATTTTATACTATTATTGTTATTTGATTATTATACTAAAACTCTTCATGTTCTGCGAGGTATAATCATTCAAGTATTCAATAGAACAAATAAAACATATGGTTTTTGACTGCGATAAAAAAATAAATAGAAGGGTTTTATTAGCTCTCCGAATGCTTTGACAGTAGAAAACTCATATAGTATAGTATGCAAAACGGAGGTATGCCCATGAAATCATTGGCACAAGTTCAAGACTTGTTTGATAAAAATTCTCTTATGATGATTCTTGCATGTATTTTTGTAATTATTGTCTCTGTTACACTTTATAAAATTCTCGTTGCTATTATCAATAAAAGCGAGGCTATCAAAGAGTCCAAAGCAGGTATCGGAAAGAAAAGTAAGACATATATTACTTTTGTAAAAAATATGCTACGCCTGTTCTTTATCGCAACAACAGCTCTTTTAATCCTTCAGATTCTCGGTGTAAATGTTTCATCAATACTCGCAGGACTCGGAATTGTCGGTGTTGTTGCCGGTCTTGCCCTGCAAGATTGGCTCAAGGATATGGTGCGAGGAAGCAGTATACTCTCCGACACCTATTGTTCTGTTGGTGATATAGTTAAATATGGTGAAATGGAAGGAGAGGTTCTCCTCATAGGTCTTATGACTACAAAAATTCGAGAACTTTCAACGGGTTATATCTTCTCAATCGCGAATAGACGCATTGAAGAAATAGCTCTTGCTTCCGACAAACTCTATATAACACTGCCTCTGCCCTACGAAATGAACCTTCACACCTCAGATAGCATTATCAGTGAAGTAGTGAAGCAAGCTAAGCAAAATAAGAATATAAAAAAATGTGAATATCTTGGTGTAAGTGAATTGTCAGATTTTGCAATGCAGCACTTGCTTGAAATCACATGCAAGCCATCTAATAAGGGGCAAGCAAAAAGATCTGTATTACAAATATTTATTCTTGAAATGGAGAAAAGAAAAATCGCCATCCCTTACAATAAGGTAGCGATTGTCAAACACCAGTAAAGTTTATTACTAAAATATAACTACTATCTCTGTTCCTTCTTCTGCGACGCTTTGTAATTTGATTTCTGCAAAATGAATATCTGCAATATGTTTAACTATTGCAAGGCCAAGTCCTGTCCCTCCTGTTTCTCTCGAACGACTTTTATCTACACGATAAAAGCGCTCAAAAACTCTATCCTGCTCATCTGCTTCTATACCTATTCCTGTATCGAGGACAGACAACTTCGGATGTCCCTTTTCTATGGTCACAAACACCACAACAGCTCCGCCCTCTCTATTGTATCGTATAGCATTATGGACCAGATTTTCAATCATCTCTCTGATTAAGCTTTTATCAGCAATGATTCCGGCAGAAACCCCCTCACAAATCAGAGAAATAAATCTCTTCTCTGCCAGAGGTTTCAAGTCTTCTGTGCACTCTCTTGCTATCTCATACAAGTCCACCTGCTCAAATGCTCTTGGCAGTTCACCGTGATCGAGCTCCGACAACTGTATTATGTCATTTATAAGTGACAAGAGCCTGTCCGCATTATTGTGTATCTGCTCAGCAACATGAGGTATCGCTTCCGGTTCAACAAGCTGATTTTCAATTAGTTCCGAATATCCGGATATTGCTGTAATAGGTGTCTTTAACTCATGAGAAACATTGGCTGTAAAATCCTGCCTGCTCTTTGCCGCAGAGAGAATATTCTCATGCTGACTTCGTATCTTCTCAGCAAAAGGAGCCAGTTCTATATATACGGGTTTTTGCCTGCTATCATCAATCTCCTCTGCCATCTGTTCTATGGATTTTAAGAGATTGCGTGTAAGCAAACGTCCGGTTATAACGCATATAAGAAACATCACGACTGCAATTCCGGCAATGGCGGGAAGTGCAGTTATGCAAAAATCCGCAAAA
>JAAYIA010000010.1 GCA_012735145.1 Clostridiales bacterium
GTTTGAGAGTGGTGTAATTTCATATGGTGGTCAATCCTCTAACCTTGAGGTCTCGACTACACCACTGTTTGAGAGTGGTGCAATTTCATATGGTGGTCAATCCCAGAGAAAAAGTTTCTGCTATCGATATCAGTTTGAGAGTGGTGTAATTTCATATGGTGGTCAATCAATTTATTGCACCTGCATTCAAGGCACTCGGTTTGAGAGTGGTGTAATTTCATATGGTGGTCAATCCAGGACTTATCGGAATCAACTCATCACAGAGTTTGAGAGTGGTGTAATTTCATATGGTGGTCAATCTTGCAACTGCATTGTCTTATGACGCAGTGGGTTTGAGAGTGGTGTAATTTCATATGGTGGTCAATCTAGCATTTGACATCACAGCCAATAAAAGCAGTTTGAGAGTGGTGTAATTTCATATGGTGGTCAATCGTTGTGGATGTTGGAAGAACCTATCACGCCGTTTGAGAGTGGTGTAATTTCATATGGCAATCAATTTATCCGATATGCTACTCGAAAAGTGAAAAAGCTTTAGAGTGAACCTTATTTTTGTAAAAATCGTCTGCAATGGATTCACTATATCTGTTATTTAGAAGAAAATTTTAATATTTGTCTGTTGTTATATTAATACTCAGAAGGGAACAGGGACCTTCAAACTCAGGTTCCTGTTACCTTCTGAGGGTATCGGGGCATTATTTAATGAGGAAGTGAATCATTTATCAATGTTATATATTTTTAAATCCATCTCTGAGAAGTGTAACAGAAGTGTAACAACATACCGCAATTACTAACCACTGCAATGCACTAATAGGCATATTAACAATAATAAATACTGCTGCAAGCACACCAAATATTCCACCCATAGCAAATGCGAATGAGGCTCTCTTATGGAATCTTTCTGACTTGAAATAAGGGAATGAACCACTTCCTACGCCGAGGAAGCCAAGACCCATCATGATAGGGAAAGAAACAGCTGGGCTCATACCTAGTAGGTACACTAAGACCATTGTTGGAGCATAGTTACCAATACCTACTGTCAAGAGTGCAGCAAGAATGAATGATCCTACAGCGGCTATGACAAGTTTAGTGCCGTGAAGACCAATAGCATCTCCGCCGACTGGCATCAGATTAAGCTTGCCTAAAAGCATAATTGCTGCAGCTATGATTAGTGCAAAACCCATAAACCTCTGAATAGTCTTTACTTCAAGCTTTGAAGCCCATTTTCCACCTATAAATGCGCCGAGTATACCGGTACCATACATTGAGAACAATGTAGTAAGCTCAACATCGATAACTGACAGGGACACAAGGGCCTCAATTGCTACAGGAAGAGCACAACCTGTTACAAGTGTCCCTGGAATGAGGTCATCGTCAACGGTTTTCGTTAGACGATAAATAGCTAGTGTGGGGGCAAATGAACCTACTCCAAGATAGTCGAAGAAGTTCATTATAACTCCCATTCCCCAAAAGAGTGCGTTGGTCTTTTTATCAACAGGTTCACGACCTTTGATAAACATCTTAGAGAGTAGGCCAGCCTGTACAGCGGCAAAAACTCCAATTATGGATTTAATAATAGTTAATAACATAGAATTGTTCCCCCTTAATAAATGTTGGAAAAAATTTAATTATATGTTAGATCTTGGCATGATATACATATGGCAATGGCTTAATAATTCCAGGCATATCAGCGTCAACAACCTGCTGTAGGGCTGCTTTACAAATAGCAGTCTGCATCTCGATGTTGTGAGGCTCTCCTGCGTTAGCGCCCATAGGAACCGAAGGTGCAACTCCTCTTGGGGATCCTTGCTGAACACATACTGGTGGAAGAGCTGCTATGATACATGTTGAGATTCCAGCGGCTTCAATTGCTCTCTGAACCAAAACGGTAGAGCGGTGGCAAGTTCCTCACCCAGCAGTTAGGATGACAACATCTGCTTTTTGTTCAACAAATAGTTGAGCAACTTCTGGCCCTATTTCGTTCGTAAAAGTCTCGATATCTCCACCGCCACCCATGAATCCTGCATTAGTCTCACAAAATTCTTTGATGAATCCGGAATCAACAAGTTCTATCATTCTTTGGTATGGCCACATGGAGTTAATATCTCTATTTACATCAGTGTGATCATATCCACCATGAGTAATCATTAATTCATCAGGGTCTACGTCCCTTGGAATTTTCCTCCAAGTCATATCTCCAGCCAACTTATAAGGTGTCTGTGTCTTCAAGTGAACTCCACAAGCACTAGCAAATCCTACCTTGCAGTCGCTTAGAGGTTTATTTAAAGGAGCCCATACTGGTGCAGGTGTAATTGGAGTATATATTTCGGAAGACATATTCAATTTTGTTGTAAGCTTCATAATTTATCTGAATCCTCCTTCGTATAATTATCTTTTTCTAGTTCAACATAGCTCATAAGGAATTTTACCTTGTCTCCAATTTGAGGTTTGTTTTCGCATATTAGGCATCTTTGGGGGAGTTTCAACACTCCCATCCTAGCTGTAAGCTGAACATAGAAATATGTATCATTGATTTCTGTTATCGTTCCTGTGTGGATAGTTGCTTCGTTGTTTACGTGAATTCCGTGCACTATCATTACTAATCCTCCTGGGCGATTTCTTGGTTCATCTCAATAAGTGCAGGATTATATTTTCTCTCAGCATTGTTAACTTTCACGCCAGCAAGTCTGTTTTTGAGAAGAGTAACGGCTCTAAGTGCAGTATCTTGAGTTCCTGTATTAAGCTGAAGAATGTCCTCGACGTTACCGTGATCAGTTACACAGTGATCTACCATGGTATCCATATACTTATTTCCGACTACGAGAGCTCCTTGAATTCCACAGTATGAACAGGCCACTACAGGTATACCAAGCATTCCGATTTGTTCAACGTGAGAAGCGAAGTCAACGTGGTTGTTACCAAATCCCTCAGTGGTTATAATGACACCGTCAGGATTAATCGCCTCCACAGTTGCGCCTACTCTCTTAGAAACGTAAAATTTTTCAGTATTTGCTTGTGGAGAACCAACAAATAGCACACCAAGGAGATCCAGTTCTTCATCCTCAGACAACCGTTCAAGATATGGATCTCTCCAATAATAAAGAGAAGTTTCTTTAGTATCAGGAGTGATGCATGTCAGTGCATGGATGCCACCGTCTCTTACTTCATTGGTTCTTAAGAATACTGGAATGTTTCCAAGATCAACATTAGGTCTACCACCGAGGAAACCACAAGGCTCATCAGGTAAAATTAGGTTGTCGTGCATTGCACCCTGCCCCATTATTTCTTTAACCAGAAGGACTTTTGGTTTTCCTTTTCTCGTAATATCTTTATAGATTCTTTCCTCTGCAGCGTCTCCGATTTCCTTTGTTTTAAGAACGTCTCTGATTTCCTGAGTTATTACATCCATTGCCTGGTGGCTTGCCAGAGGGCCAGGTCTTTCCATTCCGGAGCCACTCTTTATTGTCGCATTTACATGAATGATAAATGCATCCTTCTCAGGTGATCCGGGTCTGTCCCAACATACATTGTTTTCATATATTCCGCAGCTCAGGTTAGCTTCAGCGGTCTGAAGGCCATCTTCATCAGTTCCTGTAAGCAACATATATACATTTGTCATCTCAAATGTAACACCTTGACCGAGTTCGCCTTCTTTCTTAACTGCGATAGGCTGAACATCCATCATAGTGTTTACATAAACATCCTGCTTTTCGGGTCTAATGATGTCTATAGTAACCTCTGTTACTAAATCATTGACTTCAAGAGCTTCATTGATTGAAGACGATCTTAATGTAAGAATACCGTTTTCAAGTGAAGTTTTATCACCTAGAATAACATCACTTACGGGAAATGAATAATTTTTCAAGGTATATCTAACAAAGTCTGCAAGTTTTTTATCCTTAGATGCGTTGCTATCTAATTGGTTCGTTGATAAAGAAGAATCAGGGATTGAAAATAAAGAACTTGGATCTGTAGGTATTTCGACTCGAATATCTTTACCTTCACCAATATTCAATTTAATCATCCCGTTTGACAGTAGGGCATCGTCTTTTGTATTTGACATATTTTTACCTCCTTAGATTTTGTATTGTGATATTTATCAATGTTCCAAGATGCACGAATATATTCCGGAATATCAAGCTGTAGATATTGATAATTTGCTAACAATACTTCGATTACAATTTATCAGTTAAAGAAGTGGACATAAAATTAAAAAAAATTGGAGATTATAAAAAAAATTTCATATTACTAAACAATGACAACAATTTAACTATGTTATATAATTTATTTATAGCAAGCAATGAAACAATTCATATATTCTATCTTACGGAGGAGTTATGCCTATAAATAAACACAAAGTTTTTCTCAAGGTTGCTGCAATTAAAAATATTTCCAGAGTTGCCGAAGAAATGAATTATACACAATCTGCAATAAGCCATACGATAAAAGCATTAGAGACTGAACTGGGAGTAAAATTGTTTGTTAGAAGCAAAACTGGTGTAACTCTTACAGCTGTCGCAGAGGAATTGCTTCCGTTGTTTCAGAACATCGTAAGAGATGAACAGATACTTACACAGACAACTTCAGAATATGCTGGCTGTGAACGTGGTACTCTTAATATTGGTGCTTTCACAAGTGTGTCTCTGCATTGGATGCCAAGGATAATTAGAAAGATTAATGATAGATATCCCGCTGTAAAGGTTATCCAATCACATATGGTATATGGAGGCATCGAAGAAGGTTTAAATTCAGGTGCGTTAGATATAGGGTTTTTGACGAGCAAGTTGAAAACAGATCTTACATTTACCCCGCTTTATATGGATGAATATTGTGTTGTTGTTCATAAGAACCATAAGTTTGCCTCATGGGAACGTGTACCGCTTGAAGCTCTAGATGGAGAAGCATTAATTATAATGGATGAACAGGATGGGGCAAAAGAAGCATATGATTCCCTGCAAATCGTACAATCGATTAAGAACCCTGTTGTTGCTCATATAGTGAATGAGGATATGCTTGCAATACCACTAGTGGAAGAAAATATTGGTATTTCAATACTTCCAAAACTAATACTAGATACAGTAAAAACTGATGCTGTTATAAAGAGATTCGCTATACCAAGATATAGAGAAATAGGTATTGCCACTAATCCAAGGATACCTACAACACCACTTGCAACAATGTTTGAAGAAATGATTGGTGAATATGTAAAGGATTGGGCTGTTAACTATTCTGGGAAATCAGAATTTTGTGCCTTGGATAGAGGAGAGTAGTAATAATACGGAAGGTAGTGGTTTAGGATAAAATCAATAAAGCTTCATATGAACAAAGTTAAGATAATCGGAACTTTTGATTGTTAGAATTTGATGTCGCTAGAAAGCCGTGAAATAAGATAATATAACAAAATGACAACAAGCAGTGAATCGCAAGGTGCCCTTTTTTTAATGTTATGCAACTGTTCACAAATTATCAACTTAATCCGGCAGATGGAAGTATTGGTGATAGAGGCTTGTCGTTTCATCTCCTATCACATTTTGCTTATGCAAGGTTTCATCATCCAAGATAAGGAGGTTATATTCATCAGCAAAGGCTTTAAAAACATCACCGGTTACTTGTTGATCTTCAAGATAAGGCTCTGAGGAGACATCCAGACGTATATCGTCATTCTCCCAGATATATCTCCAGTAATAAGCGCTTGCCAATGGCT
Organism: Clostridiales bacterium; assembly: GCA_012735145.1. GTDB lineage: Bacteria > Bacillota > Clostridia > Peptostreptococcales > Anaerovoracaceae > Crickella. Next base: position 5,702 of record JAAYIA010000010.1, read on the forward strand.
TTTCTTCTGAAATAGCAATCTCCAGAAAATAGGCATTTTCTGTTTGAATTATATCGTCAATCGTTGCATCAAAAAGACCCTCATTGCCCTTATTCAATGAAATCAAGAAAGTATGGCAAAGAGATTTTTCGTTATCAAAATCGGTAACAATATCAACATGTCGAGGGAAAAAATAATCCTCTACGACATCATCCCACAGGCCGATATGGCCGGGACTGGTTGAAGGATAATCCTCTATATTCA
>JAAYIA010000079.1 GCA_012735145.1 Clostridiales bacterium
ATGGGTATGATATAGTTCTTACAAGCGGAACTTTTGGAGCACCTTTATATGCGGTCGGCAACGGATATGTTTCAATGGCCTCTTATTATGGCGGATACGGAAACTGCGTAATGATAAATATTGGTAAGGGATATACTGTTTTATATGGACATCTTAACGGATATAATGTATCTGTAGGACAGACGGTCAAGAAAGGTGATGTAATAGGCTATATCGGATCTACGGGAATGTCGACGGGCCCGCATCTTCATTTCTCATTGCTGAAAAATGGAGAATATATAGATCCTCTCATCTTATACCAATAGATTATAAATAGTATAGGTCAATAGGTATCAAATAAAAATTAATGAGATAAAAGCAAAAGTTCAAATATTGCTGTAGTGATTATGCGTATTGCAACTATCTGTATTGCGTTGGTTTCAACTGCAGCAGGAGTCAGTATGTTAAGAAAGGATAAGTAATAGAATATATAGCAAGCTTAGGCAATTTCACAGGTTCATATCTAAACTTTACCGTATTCAAAAAGGCTACGGTTGTTAATTCTTAGAACCTGTACTGATAACGGAGAACATGAATAATGAAGGAATCAACAATTCAAGGACAACAGAAAGAGATTCCGAATGTTATCCTTCAAATACTTGAATCGAGAGGCATAGTTGGGGAGAAGGAAAGAGCGGAATTCTTCTCTATTAGACCGAAGCTAGTACATGATCCATTCCTGTTAACTAATATGAAGGCAGGAGTGGATTTATTGATTAGAGCGATAGATTCAGGTAAGCGAATTGTAATATACGGAGACTACGACGTTGATGGAATAACATCAACAGCTCTTTTAATGAAAGTAATAGGAAGCCTGACGGACAATATCACATACTATATTCCTTCAAGGATCGATGAAGGATATGGCCTGCACAAGGAGGCAATAGATAAGATACGCGAAGACGGTGGGGAGCTAATTGTGACTGTAGACTGCGGTTCGGTATCTCAAAAAGAAATTGAATACGCACATTCAATCGGGATTGAAACATTGGTTACAGATCACCATAATATGTCCGAAACAAAGGCGGAGGGTATTATTATTAATCCCAGAATGACGGGAGATAGATATCCTTTCAAAGGTTTGGCCGGTGTCGGAGTAGCATACAAATTGGCATTGGCGCTGGCGAGAAAAAAACATATTCCACAGGAAATTATGTCAGAGATCTTGGAGCTGGTAGCTATAGGAACTATTGCAGATATAATGCCACTTCTCGACGAGAATAGAAGTATAGTAAAATACGGTCTTAAATATATACGTCTTGGATGCAGGAATAAGGGTCTGAGACGGTTAATCGATCTATCGGGACTCGACTACAAGACCATGAGAACAAGCGATATCTCATATGGAATAGCACCTAAGATAAATGCTGCAGGCAGGCTTGGCGACGCATCACTGGGGGTAAGATTATTCCTTGCAGATGATGCTGATGAAATACAGTTTTGTTGTAATGAGCTTATCGAGGCAAATCAAGACAGAAGAAAGCTGCAGGAAGATGCATATAATACAGGGAGAACTCTTATTGATGATGAAATCAGTAAGGGAGATTTTATAGTTCTCGAGATAAATAACTCTCATGAAGGGGTACTTGGAATAGTAGCCGGCAAGTTAAGAGAAGATGTTAATCGACCTGTAGTTGTAATATCAAAAAACGGAGGGAATTATAAAGGTACGGGACGCTCCATACCTACAGTAGATCTTTTCAAAATGCTGGATAAATACAGCGACGAATTTATAAGCTTCGGAGGACACTGTGCAGCCTGTGGGTTTACAATTGCAGCTGAAGGAATTGAAAGCCTTAAAAAAAATCTCAATGCAGATATTGCTGAAATGTACGAATCAGATAAAACGTTATTTGACCTTGAATATACATACGATGCAGATATATGTGCGGAAGACGTCGACTTAAAACTGGCTCGTGCTACAGAGTTGCTTGAACCTTGCGGCAAGGAAAATGAGTTACCGGTATTTCTTATAAGGAAAGCAAAGATAATAGGGTGGAGATTTCTCAAGGGAGAAAAAAAATATGCTAAATTTCAAGTGATATCAGAAAAAGGTGAGGGCTTTGACTGCTTGTTATTTAGAGACGCACAGAATGTCTACGATATGATAGAGGCTGGGCAAGAGATTGATATTCTGGGTAATATCGAAGTAAACAGATGGAGAGATACAGAAATGACTCAGATGATTGTACAGAGCGTGCTTCCGTCGGGAGAAATAGAATAATGAACGATAAACAAGAAAAAAATAGAAAAAAACCTGTAAAAAAACGATTTTGGTCAGGCTTTGTTACCGGAACAATATTCTGTCTTATTGCTTTGGTCGTTTTGACTCAGGTATTGGGCTTTGGACGTTTGATAAGCGAGAAAAAATATGAGTACTACTCCGATATGGAGGATAGGTATGGTAAGTATTATGAGATTGTAAAGTTAATCGGAGACAATCCAATTGCAGATTATACACCTGAAGAGATAAACGATGACGCTCTCAAAGAACTGGTCAGCAATATAGGGGATCCATATGCAGAGTACTTCACAGCAGCTGAATATAAGGAATTCGAAAAACATTATAAGGGAATATATGTAGGAATTGGAGTTGCCGTTGTTGACGAAGAAACCGGTGTGGTTGTAAGATATGTTTTCAAGGATGGTCCGGCATATAAGGCAGGAATCAAGGATGGAGATATAATTTATAAGGTAAATGGTAAAGTGCCAAAAGACGTTGATGAGGCATCGGGTAATCTGACCGGAGAAGCAGGAACACAAGTTAAAGTTGTAATCAAGCGCGGAAACAAAACCATAGATTATGAGTTGGTCAGAGAAAGGTTTGAACAAGAGTCTGTCATATATCACGAATATACGGATGAAAAGGGAATAGGCTACATAAGAGTAACCTCTTTCATTGATAATACAGCCAAAGATTTTAAAGCTGCGGTCAAGGATCTTCAGAAAAAAGGCTGCGATAAATTTATTATTGATTTTAGAGATAATGGTGGAGGCTTGACAGAAGAAGGGATCAAGCTTGCAGACTATTTGCTCCCGTCGGGAAAGATAATGACCGATGTTCAGAAGGGCGGAAAGGAAACAATTCGCACTTCTAAGGAAAGCTCGGCAGGTATACAATATGTTGTTTTAGTCAATGAGCATACAGCAAGTGCTGCGGAAATAGTTGTTGCGGCTATACAGGACAATAACGGGGGAAAAATCATAGGTACTAAAACCTATGGTAAGGGCGTCACGCAGAGTGTTAATGTGTTCAAGGACGGCTCGGCAGTTAAGCTCACAATGAGTAAATACTTTAGGCCTAATGGCAAGAGTGTAGACGGAGTAGGAATAACACCGGACATTAAGGCAAGCGGTGACAAGGCTCTTACTGCTGCACTTAAGGAGCTGAAGTAGTGGTTTTATATTACACTAACAAATATACGCAAAGACGGGGAGAAAGCAGAGAGCTTCTGCAGAAAGCTTTCTCTTTATATACGGGAAGCGAGTTAGTAGGGAAAAATCTTGTAGAATCTATTATAATAAGAGGGAAAAATGGAAAGCCTGCAATAGAAGAATTTGATGAATTTTCCGTATCTCATAGTGAAGAAGTTTGGGCTGTCTTGATAGGAAATAACATCTGCGGTCTGGATGTACAATATGAGAAATGTGTACAATATCTAAAACTGGCAAAAAGATTTTATAATGAGGACGAAGAAAAATCCGTGCAAGAGAAAGGTATAGAGGAGTTTTTTCGCATATGGACTAGGAGGGAAGCCTTAATCAAGGCTCTTGGAGCCAGCGTAATTTCAACTGACATTCCATCGGTACTCGGTAAAGATGTTAAGATTGATGGACATACTTATTACCTGTCGAATATTGAAAATCCTATCACAGAGGGAAAAAAATTATATATCGCTGTTTGCATAAGAGATAGTATACAGAATATAAAATGAAAGATTTCAAAACAATAGAAACCAAGAAGATACAAACGAAATCGGCTCAGCAAAAAACGCCTTTGGAAATGGCATCAGCTTATCTTGCAAACAGGATGAGGACAGTTTTGGAAATGAAAGAATATTTGCAGAACAAGGGTTGTACGAATAAAGAAATAACATATGTAATAGATGAACTTAAAGAGCTAAAATATCTTGATGACTATTACTATGCGGTGAGGTATTTTGAATATAATCACGGTAAGAACAGAGGTTCCCTGAGGGCAATAAGAGAGCTCGAAGAAAAGGGAGTGGATGGGGAGACAATCAAGAACGCATATGAGGATTACGTATATGAAAATAGTATAGATGAATTTGCAGAGGCTTTGAATTTAGCCCGCAAAGAACTCTACTATATGAAAGAAGACGGTAGTGGAAGGGTCATACGAAGAGAATTAGACGAAAAACTTATGGCAAAAATCGCAAGAAAATTGGAGCGAAGCGGATTTCAAAATGAACACATATACAGGGTTCTGGGTGAACTCAGAAAATGATATTTTACAAATGAATTGAGGCAATATTTTCAAACATACAATGGATGAAATATAATAAAATGCAAGAAAGACATTCTAGAACAATTAAACTTATCGGAAGAGAGGCTATGGAGAAACTAGCCAATGCGAGCGTCCTCATCATAGGAATAGGAGGCGTCGGTTCGTTTGCTGCCGAGGCGATAGCAAGATCCGGAGTCGGACGGATAGCTCTAATGGACGGGGATGATGTTTCCGAAAGCAACCTTAACCGCCAGCTCGTTGCCTTGAAATCTACTCTTGGCAAGAACAAAGCGAAGGTTATGGCTGACAGAATTCGAGATATAGATTCTAATATCGAGGTGGAATCTCTTCCAAGGTTTTATAAATCCGGAGATAAAATAGACCTTACAAGGTTTGACTGGATAATCGATGCAATAGATTCTGTTGATGCAAAGACAGATTTGATAGTCAGAGCCAATGAACTTGGCGTCAATATAGTTTCGTCAATGGGTGCAGCTGGTAAGTTAGGAACAAAATTTATTCAAGAGGATATTTCAAAGACAACAGTATGCCCTCTTGCTAAGATAATGAGAAAGAAATTGAGAGAAAAAGGAATAGAAAGTCTTCCCGTCGTTTTTTCGGATGAGAAACCGATAGCGATGGAAGGACAGCTTGGAACAATAAGCTATGTTCCGCCTTCTGCCGGACTCGAAATAGCAGGTTATGTAATCAGGCAGATAATCGCTAAGCAATAAATAAATAAATAAGGGATCAGGAGGAGAGGATATGAAGAAAATAATTATAACGGGAGGACCGACAAACGAGGAAATTGATGAGGTAATGAAGATAACCAATATGTCGACGGGCGGGACATCAGCAGCCCTTGCCGAATCCTTTGCGAGTGCAGGGTATGAAGTTGTCGCCATTCTCAATAATGCGGTTAAACTCGAAGCGAGAAAAAATCTTCGAGTTGTCAGGATAGAGAATACTCAGGATATGATGGATGCTATCGAAGCTGAGGCAAGAATGGATGATGTAGATGCAATTATTCATGCGGCAGCAGTCGGAGATTATAGACCGGAATTTGTTTTCTTGCTGGAAGACATGTCTGACGAAATATTTGAAAATATCAACAAGATTAAGTCGCCTGAAGATATACTTAGTATTATGCAAGATCCGAAATGTAAGATTGATAATAACAGTAAAATCAGCAGTTATCAGAAGAACTTGACTGTTAAGCTGGGTCTTACTCCAAAAATTATAGCTAAGCTAAGATTTTGGTTTCCAAATACTTTGCTTATAGGATGTAAACTGTTAGATGGAGTTGACAAAGGAGAGCTTTTTGATGTTGCAACAGCCCTTTGTAATAAGAACAATATGGATTACATACTGGCAAACGACCTTACGGATCTTAGGCGAGGAGAAAGGTCAAGATATCTTATTAATAAAGATGGATTTACACAGATTGTTCTTAAGGATACTGATGCTATTTTCAAGTTTGTCGATGACGAATTGAGCTCAGAAAAGAATATGGGTTAAGATAGAATATGGGAAATACATTTGTGATAATAATTATTGCTTTTGCGATTATTCTGATTACAACATTGATAATCAGTTTTGTTTCTCTTGCAAGAACTCAGAGAACCACTAACAGGATAGAAGCCAATACCGTCAAAATGGACTCTTATTTCACGATGTATGGAGAGATGGTAGAGAAGAATCAGAGGGCTATAAGCGAACAACAGGAGTTTAGGCTTAGGAATATCGAAGAGGCGATGGCAAGGCTCAGAAATGAGAACACTAATCAACTCGATAATATGCGGCAGACTGTAGATGAGCGTCTGGAGCAGGTGTTTAGAGGCCTGGGAGAGATGAAATCTGTTGCTGCAAATGTTGGAGATCTTAAGAAGATACTTTCAAATGTTAAGACAAGAGGGATTCTTGGAGAAGTTCAGCTTGCAGCTATATTGGCTCAGATTCTTAATAACGAGCAGTATGAAGAAAACGTTGCTACTGTACCGGGAAGCGATAAGAGGGTTGAATTCGCAATAAAGCTCCCAGGGGACGGAGAAAACGTAGTTTACCTTCCAATAGATTCTAAGTTCCCTGCTGATTCATACAGCGCTTTGATGGATGCTTATGAGCTAGGAGATAAAGCAGTCGTAGACAGATACAAAATGGCCCTGAGAAATACATTCCGTAAGGAGGCAAAAGATATCCGAGACAAGTATATTTCACCTCCATATACCACAGACTTTGGAATAATGTTTCTTCCTTTTGAGGGCTTGTACGCAGAGGCTGTTAATATGGGAATTATAGAAATATTGCAGGGGGAATACAAGGTAACCGTTGCAGGGCCGACGACAATGGCCGCCTTGCTTAATAGCTTGCAGATGGGATTTCATACTTTGGCCATTGAAAAAAAGTCCAGCGAAGTGTGGAAAATTTTAGAAGAAGTCAAAACCGAATTTGCAAAGTTTGATACAGGGCTCAAAAACGCAAGAAAAAAAATACGTCAGGCAGATGATGAACTCGATAAGCTTGAAGGAACAAGAACAAGGGCAATTAATCGCAAGCTTAGAGATGTAACCCTGATTGAAGATGGAGATGAAGATGAAGATATTTGCGATAGCAGACTTACATCTATCACTGAATGAGAGTACAAATAAACCCATGGGAGTTTTTGGAGAAGAATGGGAGAACCATGCCGAAAGACTTAAAGAAGCATGGGGGGAAATTGTATCGGAGAGAGACATTGTTTTAATACCCGGCGATATATCTTGGGCACTTAGGTTGCAAGAAGCGATGCCGGACATTGAATGGATACACAGCTTGCCCGGTATAAAGATACTATCGAAGGGTAATCATGATCTTTGGTGGAGCAAAATTAAATATCTGAATTCTCTTTACGAGGATGTTATATTCTTGCAAAATGAAAGTTATTATATAGAAAGTGAAAACATCATAATTTGTGCGACGCGAGGATGGCCTTATCCGGGTTCAGACGAGTATACGAAGCATGATGAGAAGATATATAACAGAGAAATTTTGCGACTTAAGATGGGGCTTGACTCTGCAAGGAAGAAAGCTCCCGATGCTAAAATAATAGTTGCATTGCACTACCCACCGGCAGGACAGGATGGTACAGAGACCGAGTTCACTAAAACGCTTGAAGAGTATGGTGTGTGGAAGTGTGTCTATGGGCATTTGCATGGACAGCTTGCATATGGAAAAGGGATAAAAGGTGAATTCAGAGGCGTTGAGTATAAATTAGTATCGTTTGACTACTTGGGAGCAAAACCCAAACTTATATACGATGATAATGGTGTCTAAGATTTACTTGTATGTTATAATGTACCAAAAATATTTGTTGCGAGGATTTTTGAATGAAATATGTATTTATAATTAACCCGGCATCGGGTGGCGGTAGACACGAGAAGAGATTAGTACCGGATATAGAACAGCTGGCGGCTGATAATCCGGATATTGAATGCAAGATTTATTACACCAGTGGTGGGAGAGATGCTACGGTGCTTGCAGATTATACGGCAAGAGAAACGGACGACGAAGTCTTTATTTTTGCATGTGGTGGAGATGGTACGGTTCAGGAGGTTGCAAACGGCATAGTAGGTCATGACAACGCAATTCTTGGGGTCATACCTGTAGGCAGAGGTAATGATTTAGTTAGACAATTAGGAGGAGGGAAAAAAGAAGGAGAAAACTTCCGCAATCTATATGCTCAGCTTAATGGCAAAGTTAATAGTATGGATTTGATTAAGATGTCTTGGACTGAAGGCGATAAAGAAAAATCTTGTTACGTAGTCAATGGTATCAATATAGGGTTTGATGGAAATACAGCGCTGGCGACAAATGAGTTAGCTCGGAACCCCTATGTCACTGGACATGGGGCATACCTTATTGCAGCGGCAAAAACATTCATCGGCAAAGAGGGAGAGAACCTTAGAATCACAGCAGATGGTAAGGAGTTCTACAATGGCAAACTCCTACTTGCAACAATTGGAAATGGGGGATTTTGTGGTGGAGGAGTTTATAGCTGCCCAAGAGCAGACCTTTACGACGGCCTTCTTGAATTGATGGCAATCAAGGATGTTACAAGGAGGAAGTTTGTGTCTCTATTCTTCAAATATAAGAATGGAAAAATTCTTGATATTGATAACAGAGATGAAATTCTTGAATACGAGCAGGCAAAAAATATAGTAATCGAGCCGCTTGCTGCTTCAACTATGAAATTTGTTGCAGACGGAGAAGGCTTTGAAACCGGAGTTCTTAAGATAGAAGTAGCTCCGAGAGCTATAAGAGTGCTGAACATTTAATATTCAGTGAGAATGGGAAACACTATCAGTTGTACACAGGCGCATTTGAGCTTGAATAAAAAAATCCTATTGATAAAATTCTTTTATCAATAGGATTTTTTATTATGGCGGAGAGAGAGGGATTTGAACCCTCGCACGGGAATTACCCGCCTACTGGTATTCGAAGCCAGTCCCTTCAGCCTCTTGGGTACCTCTCCTTATTCGAGCCTGCTTTCGCAGCGCTCGTAATTATAACATGGCGAGATTTCAATGGCAAACGCCTGATGAACTAATCTTTTTGTATACGTCTGCACTCGATATAATAGCGTTTTTCGTTTGCCTTTCCCACTGAGAATGTTTTTCGAGGAAGAGATCCGTTAAGTGCTACTGCATGAAAGAGTTTAGACATACTTTCATCAGGGAGTAAGAAGCCGGCATTCCCATCTTCAAGGGAGAGAGCTTCGGTTGCACCCCGCCCATGTATATAGTCTATCTCACAGCAATCTTCTTCCTTGTTCATAATATTCAAAGCTTTTTGTAAGCATTCAACCTCAAGACTCTTGCCAGGATTTTCTATTATAACATAGCCTTTCTTGTCTTTGGTTATGTAAGGTATGCATAAAGCATCTCCCGGAAGGGATTCATCGGTTTCGGCAAGGTATGTTTTTCCATTTGCTTTATTAAGATACGAAACAATCTTGTCAACGAGGTCCATTCCTGAGTATCCTTTTTTTGCAAACAGTACTCTGTGTATAGATTTAAATATTAGACCCTCATCGTGAATGTTTACAATCTCACACAAAGCAAATCTAGCCGGATGATTTTCCAACTCCTTAGTGGTTAGAGTTTGTTTCAGTTTTTCCCATGCAGCTTTGGCCGTAGCAAGGGAATGGTTACCATCCCCTACAGCGTGAAGGAAAACATTTCCCGGACCATATTTTTGTTCTGACTCGTCATATAGCCGCGAAAGAGCAATCCTTGCTTCTTCGAGATGTCTTTCAGATATGAATGAACCTGTAATATGACCTCCGTCCATCATTAGGTCAGTATCATACAGAACATCTCTAGGCTGGTTTACCAGAGGTTCGATTACAGTTTTATTTGGGTCGTCAATCAGGATCAAAATATGCGGACACTCAATAGATGCTTCCTCACGAATCTTAAGGCGAGGAGGTATTCGGTCTTCTACTATAATCTCGGTTGCTCTGATAATCGGTTTAGAACCATAAGTATAATCATAGGCTTCAAGATCTATTCCTATAACAAGTCCGAGATGAGAACGTCCTTCGGCAGATCTTTTAATTAGTATGCAACCCGGTTCGAGGCTGCGCAGGGTGCCATCTGACATATACCGCTTCATATTTTTTTGAGTAGAATTTATAATTTCCTCCTCTTTGTCTGAATCCAGGTAGACTTCAGGAAGAATAAGGTTAAGAGTTGATGGTGAATCGCCAACAATTTCTTTAACTTTTTTCCAATAACCCGGCTGAGAAGTATATTGATCACAGGCTATAACCGCCCATCTGAAATAATCAGTTCCTTCTTTTGGTAACATTATATGCGGAATATGTAGTCCTAGTTTTTCCCAATTATATGCTGTCATAATACATCCTTTTCGTTTGTTGATATCTTACCTTCGTAGTCATTTGTTAGGTGAAGTTTATCGAGAATATAGAAGACAAGTCCGAGTAACATTCCGGTCAGTGCCGCAAGACTCATACCTCTTAACTGGCTTGAGCCAAGGTTTATTGAAATGCCTGAAAGACCGACAACGAATACAACAGATGTCAAGGCAAGGTTTCTTGCCTTGGAGTAGTCAATCTTAGCATCAACCATAAGTCTAATACCTGAAGCTCCGATCATTCCATAGAGGAGAAAACTGACTCCCCCCATTACAGGCCCTGGAATAGTGCTTATCAAAGCTGAAGCTTTACCTATGAATGAAAGAGCTATGGAGAAAACTGCAGCTCCTCCAATTACCCAAACGCTGTATACTTTAGTAATCGCCATGACTCCGATATTTTCACCATAAGTAGTTGTAGGGCATGCACCACAAACTCCGGATAGGGCTGTCGAAAATCCGTCTGCAAACAGAGATTTGTGAAGCCCGGGATCTTTAAGTAGGTCTGTCCCTATAATCTCGGATGTAACAACTTGATGACCGATATGCTCGGAAACAACGACGAGAGTCGCAGGAATTATAATTATTATTGCCTGCATGCTCCAAAGAGGTGTCTGAAAATTAGGTAGAGCAAAGATTGAAGCTTCTGCAACTTGAGAGAAATCTACAAGGCCGGTAACAAGAGCGGCACAATAACCTACAATTATAGCTATAAGTATAGCTATAGCCGCTGCAAAGCCTCTATAAAGAACGCCTCCAAATATTGCAAGTAGTAATGTAATGAGGAAAACAGCCGTTGCCTTTGGATCATTGATAGGCGTTCCGTCTGCCGACATGATTCCACCTGTCTGTGCTGCGCTACCGGCAAGCTCAAGACCGATAAGAGCGACAACAGGACCCATAGCAGCCGGAGGAAGAATAGCGTCAATCCATTTTGTTCCAACAAATTTAATGATGATAGCGATAAGGCACATCAAAACACCTACAACGACAAACCCGCCGAGAGCGTATCTATAGCCGAGATTTTTGTCGGCGATAACGATTAAAGCAGGGGATATAAAAGCGAATGAAGAGCCAAGATAAGCCGGAGCTTTTCCGTTTGTGATAAGAATAAAGAGAAGAGTTCCGATACCGTTCATCAGAAGGGCAATAGCAGGATTGATGCCAAATATATAAGGCACCAAGACAGATGCACTGAACATTGCAAATGTGTGCTGGATGGAAAGAGGAATACCCTTAATCAGAGGAACTCTCTCCGTCACTTGAATAATCTTTTTTTCCTTTTTCATACCGACTCCTTTGGTTAAGTAAAATACCATTTTTCATAGATATTATACTTGCGACGTGTTATCGAAACAACTCAAAAACAGCAATATAATGAATAAAATGAGTTCTTGTAATAAATACATACAACTTATGTTAAATTATGTATAATTAAACACAGAAACAAAAACGGAAGAAGAGGGAATATATGGACGAAAAAATAAACGAAGAACAGTTGAAGGAAGCGAAAGAAAAGCTTTCGTGTAGTATATCTCTGCCGGATAGTTCAGAGCCTGTGCGCCTGACACAGATGACGACTGCAGGTGGATGAGGAGCAAAAATAGGACCGGGAGTCCTATCAGAAATTTTATCCGGATTGCCAAAGATTAAAGACCCTAAGATTCTAATCGGGTTTGAGAGCAGTGACGATGCTTGCGTATATAAAGCCAGTGATGATCTTGCCATTATCAATACAATAGACTTTTTCCCGCCGATTGTAGACGATCCTTACACATTTGGACAGATTGCAGCGGCAAACTCTCTGAGTGATGTATATGCTATGGGAGGAGAGCCAAAACTTGCTATGAATCTCCTGACATTTCCTAACTGTCTTCCACTACATGCAGTCAAAGGGATACTTGAGGGTGGAAATGACAAGGTTAATGAAGCGGGTGCAACTATTGTAGGTGGCCATAGCATCGAAGATACCGAGCCGAAGTATGGTCTTTCAGTAACGGGATTTGCGCATCCTGATGATATACTGAGCAATAGTGCCAAATCAGGCAATCTGCTTGTCATTACCAAGATAATTGGAACAGGGATACTTACTACAGCCGCCAAAGTTGAACTTCTGACAGATGAAGAAAACGATGCGATGGAGAAAACGATGGCAAGGCTGAATAAATACGGTTTTGAGGCCATGAAGGGGGTTAAGGTAGACGGTTGCACCGACATTACGGGATTCGGCTTGGTTGGTCATGCAGCAGAAATGGCAAAATCAGGTAATACTACACTCGAACTGTTCAGCAGCAAGATTCCTATATTTCCCAAAGCACTTGAAATGGCAAGCATGGGAATAATTCCTGCTGGAGCCTATAGGAATAGGGATCATTTTTCGGAGGATGTAATAGAATTCCTTTCAAAGGATGCTAACAAAGATTTGAATTTAAGGGCGAGGATAGACTGCTTGTACGATCCCCAAACATCAGGAGGCTTGTTAATAGCTGTAAATGAAAGAGAACTTCCAAGACTCACAGAACAGCTGGGAGAGCTTGGATGTGAATCTGCAATTATCGGACAGTTCAAAGACAAGAAAGATAAATATATAGAAATACTCGACTGATATCAGTCGAGTGTTGTTGTTGAGAGTATTGATCATGAAGGGTTTTGTTTTTATAAATAAAACCCTTTAATTATTTTATATCTTTTACCGAATCTTTGATGAACTGTGCAAAAGCTTCTGCTGCAGGGGAAAGAGAAGATGATCTCAGCTGAATCATATAGAAGTCACGCGGATCTTTAAAATCGTTTATTTCCAAAATCGCAACTCTGTTTCCGAGAGCAGCGGCTACTTTCTGTGAGATAACAGCAACACCAAGGCCGGCTTCGACAGATTTGATTGTTGCATCCATGTCATCGAATAGAGCTGCAACATCGAAAATATCCTTCTTATATCCCATATTTAAAGCGGCAGCTTCAAACGTGTTGCGAGTTGCCGAACCGGTTTCTCTCCATATGAAAGGATAACCGATAGCTTCTGACATAGAAATTGACCCACTAAGTCCATAGCTCTTAGGAGCAATCATAACAACTTTATCTGAAGCAATTTTGGTGGTTATAAAGGTATTATTACTCAGTTCTGTACCTATGAAACCAATCTCACCACGCCTTTCGCTGATGTTGTCTATGACGGATTGTGTATCCGATAAAGAGACATAGTATTGAATATCGGGATGCATTTCTCTAAATTCTGTCATAAACTCGGGAAGAAATGTCACACCCGGTATAGAAGATGTTTGAATTTCCAGTATGCCTTCTATTTTGTCTACGCTTCCTCGAAGAGCCTCGACTGCAAGAGATCTTGCATTAAGCATTTCAACAGCGTATTTGTAGAATTTTGCACCATAAGGAGTCATTTCGACAGCTCTGCTTCTGCGATCGAGAAGCTTTACACCAAGCTCTTTTTCAAGATTTCTTATGTGTGTGCTGATTGTTGGCTGTGTAAAAAATGTCGCATCAGCTGCTTTACTGAAACTTTTGAATCTTACAACGTTTACAAATGCTTCAACCTGCTTGAAGTCCATACCTAAATTCTCCTCCTAATCCATTCCCAGTAACTGAACTTGTGATACTCCGGAGAGCGTGCCGATATTTTTGAGCATATCGTCAAGCGCACCGACATCGTCACCCAGCTCAAGGGTGACAACAACATTTGCCTTGGAATCAACCGGGGGGTTTTGTGTGATTGTCCACACACTGTATCCATGACTAGAGATAACTTGAAGTACTGCCGATAGAACTCCGACTTTGTGCAGTGTCATAATTGATATTATTGCGTGACGCCCCATTGAAACTGCACTTATGTCTTTTACAAAATCTTTGTATTTGTAATAGGTGCTTCTGGATATTCCTACCATTTTGACAGCTTCACTGACATCTTTTGCCAGTCCTGTATCAAGAAGCTCTCGGGCATCGGCGACTTTCTCGCAATAGCTTGGTAGGAGTGATTTGTCTACGATTACATATTTGCCTTGCATGTTATTCTCCTATTGTTTTTGCGCAATCGATAACATATTGCTGCATGTCTTCTGTAGAGATAACTTTGCTGTGGCGTATTTCTTTGCTGAACACATCGGCAAGTCCAGATGGAATGGGAACTCCGGTAATCTCTTGGCATTTCTGCATATTGCTCTCATCGCTAAATTTGAGTTCAGCCCCTATTGCTGTTAGTACCTCATGACAGAACTTGTATGGAGAAGCAGTTGAGAGGACAACATTTGCATACTCGGTTTCTTCGTTGTTGTTTGAATATGCCCAAGCCTTGTCCTTGAACTGTTCAAGACAGGACCAAGCTATTGCCGTATGAGTATCCATCAGATAATTTTCGTTTTTATATATATTACCGATACATTCAGAACCTTCTTTGTCTGATGCGGATATACCGACAAATATTTTCTTTAGTTGAGTAAGCTCATCTGTATTTATTTGGTATTCTCCTGTTTCGGCAAGAAGTTTCATGTAGTTTGCGGTGTTCTCAGGGCCGCAGATATAATAAAGAAGTCTTTCGAGATTGCTTGAAACAAGGATGTCCATCGATGGTGATGTAGTTTTGTGGAAAGGTCTTTTCCTGTTGTAATGACCGGTTTCAAAAAACTCCGTAAGAACATCGTTGTTGTTGGATGCACATATTAACTTGTTGATAGGAAGACCCATTTGAAGTGCAAAGTATCCGGCCATCATATCACCAAAGTTCCCTGTAGGAACGATAAAGTTTACCTTAGATCCGTCACTGATATAGCCCCCCTCGAGTAACTGCCTATATGCAGAGAAATAATATACAATCTGTGGTACAAGCCTGCCAATATTGATCGAGTTAGCACTGGAAAGTGATACGCCACTGACGGGTTTTGGAATATTATTGAAAATTTCTTTAACTCCGGATTGAGCATCATCAAAATTGCCTTTGATTGCACAGGCATATGTGTTGGCACCGGAAGCTGTAACCATCTGAAGCCTTTGTGTTTCGGATATGCCGCCTTCGGGAAAGAAGACGATTATGCTTGTTCCGGGTACATCGCTGAATCCGTACAAAGCTGCACTTCCGGTATCACCGGATGTAGCTGTGAGTATAAGAATTTCATCTTGGAATGAGTTTAGATCTTTTGCTGTGGTTAGAAGGTTAGGTAATGCGGATAGGGCAACGTCCTTGAAGGCTGCGGTAGGTCCGTAGTACAGTTCGAGAACATAGTCCTTTCCGACCTTTTCCAGAGGTGTTGTTTGTTCGTTTGAGAACTTGTTTTTATAACTTCTTTCCACGAGATCATTGATAAGATCTTCTCCATAATCCGGGAAAAAAATGTTCCATATAACCTTCGCCATACCGTTAAAGTCATATTTGATTACATCGTGGTAATCAAGCTTGATAGAATTAAGGTCATCAGGAATATAAAGTCCTCCATCGGGTGCTTGCCCGTCCAGTATAGCTTTGGATGATGAAACCTTAATATTAGTATTTCTTGTGCTGATATAATTAACCATTATATTTGTTTCCTTGTGTTATAATTTATCTCTAAACAATTGAAAAATCAACATATCTATGATACATTATTTCTGTTTGGAAGACAAGTGTTTTTAAATTACAGACGAAAACGACAAGCACTGCAATGCATCCTGCTTGAGTGAAGATACATACACGTAAATAATTAAAGAGATTGAGGGGAGGTCGTGTGGTGAATATAGGAATTATTGGATTCGGAACAGTCGGAAGCGGAGCGTATGAGATAGCAAAAGCGGCAACTGATATTAATGTGAAAAGAATTCTTGCTCGACATGGAAGAGAAGGGTATGAGAATTTGGACGACATTATAACTCATAATATCGAAGATCTTATCGAAGATAAGGAAATAGATCTTGTCGTTGAGGCTATCGGAGGAATTGAGCCTGCACGGACATATGTTCTCGCATGCCTTAATGCCGGTAAGCATGTCGTTACGCCAAATAAGAATCTTATAAGCGCCTACTTTGAGGAGCTGACAGAAACAGCTTCTCGAAATGGTGTCGAATTGAGATTCACTTCGACATCAGGGGGCGGTATTCCTTGGCTGTTCAATCTTATGAGAACAAAGAGATGCGACAAGATAACACAAGTCAGAGGAATTGTA
Organism: Clostridiales bacterium; assembly: GCA_012735145.1. Classification (GTDB taxonomy): domain Bacteria; phylum Bacillota; class Clostridia; order Peptostreptococcales; family Anaerovoracaceae; genus Crickella. The sequence goes on from JAAYIA010000079.1 coordinate 16,564, forward strand.
AACGGAACATGCAACTATATTCTTGACTCTATGTATGACAAGGGAGCGGACTTTGCAGAAATGCTCAAAATAGCACAGGACCTTGGCTATGCAGAGGCGGACCCCTCGTCCGACATTGAAGGTACAGACACTCTTCGTAAGACGGTTATATCGGCAAATATTGCATTTGATGCATTGCTCAAGGAGGAGGATATCTATTGTTATGGAATAGATACGATAGAAGCAAGAGATATAGCTTATCTTAAGGAGAAAGGCTATACATGCAAACTTCTTATGAATGCAAAACTGACAGATGCTGGTATCAAAGCATGGGTTGAACCTGTTGCTTGTCCTTTAACATCTCTTGAAGCCAATGTTAAAGCAAACAACAACCTCATAACACTTGTCGGTGAAAGTATAGGCACTCAAAGTTTTTACGGACAGGGAGCGGGAAGATTGCCGACAGGGGAATCTGTAGTTCAAGACGTAATCGATATCAGGGATGGCATCAAGATGGAGTATTCTGAGAAGAACTCAAAGAAATATGCGGCGTGCAGCTGTGATGAAGTCCAAAAATATTATATTAGGCACAACAAAATGAGTGAAGATATAATGTCTTTTATTGAGAAATATGAGGAAAAGGAAGGGGTGTTCTATTGCATTTCAAAGCCGATTTCTGTGGCGCGTATGCATGATATGGGACGTCATTTTAAAGAGGAAGGTAAACCCATGTTCTTTGCATCAATAAGGGAGTAAACGATTATAAATGAAATCAGTCGAAGAAAGAGGAAATCGAGGGGCATATGCTTAAAGTAGTTAAATTCGGCGGAACAAGTTTGAGTGATAGTAAACAGTTTGCCAAAGTCAGAAGAATAGTTGAGACAGATGACTCAAGGAAGGTTATTGTGGTTTCCGCTCCCGGCAGGAGGGAAACCAAAGACAATAAAATCACTGACCTTTTGTACTTGTGCCATGCACATATAAAATATGATGTGGAGTTTGACCGTATTCTCGGTATGATTAAAGAAAGGTATATCGAGATTCGAGATGAGTGTGCTCTGAAGATTGATATTGGAAAAATAATTGACAAGGCTTTTGAAAATATCGATAAAAACACTTCTCAGGATTACATTGCCTCGCGAGGAGAGTATTTCAGTGCAATGCTTATGGCGGAATATCTAGGGTACAAGTTCGTTGATGCAGCCGAGTGGATAACCTTCGGCTACGACGGAAGGGTTGATTATAAGGCGACAGAAGAGAAACTTAGAGATCTTCAGGGAATATACGAGAAAATAGTTACACCGGGATTCTACGGATCATATCCAAATGATGAAATTAAAGTTTTCTCAAGAGGCGGATCCGATATTACCGGGGCTATTGCAGCAGCATTACTAGGCGCAGATGTGTATGAGAACTGGACGGACGTATCGGGCATTCTTATGGTAGATCCAAGAATTGTTGATAAACCAAAGACGATAGCGAGAGTGACTTATGACGAATTAAGAGAGTTGAGTTATATGGGGGCATCAGTTCTTCACGAAGATGCTGTTTTTCCGGTCAGAGTTAAGGACATACCTCTTAATATTAGAAACACTAATGATCCGGATAATCCTGGTACGATAATACGAGAATCGTTTGAAGACGAACTTGAAGAAGAATATGAAAGATTTATAACAGGGATTGCAGGCAAGAAGGATTTCTCCATTGTTAATATATATAAAAATAGAATGGGAAGTGCCAAGAACAGGCTCCTTAGAGATGTACTGGAGCTGTTTGAGAAATACGACATTCCGATTGAGCAAATTCCGAGCGGAGTCGACAGTTTTTCGGTATTATTTCCCAGTGAATGTATCAAAGCAAAGAAGTATGATCTGATGGCGGCTCTGAGAAACAACGAAAATATCGACAGCTGCGATTTAAGCGACGGTATAAGCCTTATTGCAATTGTCGGAAGACAGATGGCTTACAGGGCAGGAATATCCGGAAAAATCTTCAAGGCTCTTGGAGATAACAATGTTAATATAAGGACTATTGAGCAAGGCGCAGATGAGATTAATATTATCGTAGGAGTATTTACTGAGGATTTCGAGAGAGCGATTAAGATATTGTACGAAAGCTTTGCGATGTAATTATAGACATCCTCTGATGCAATATCACACGAAAACTTTGTATGGAGATAAAGATGGCATATATAAGGAGAAGCAGATGAAAAAATACAACATAGGAATAATCGGAGCAACGGGAGCTGTAGGAGAAGAAATGATAAGCATTCTTGACGAAAGGAACTTTCCAATAAGTGAGCTGAGATGCCTTGCTAGTGAGAGATCTGAAGGAAAGATTTTGTCAACGCCGTTTGGAGATATAACTGTACAGAAAACTTCCGAGAATGTTTTTGATGGACTCGATATTGTATTGGGAGCTTCAGATGAGGAAATTGCAATAGAAATGGCCCCGCATATTATCAAAGCGGGGGCTGTATTCATAGACAACTCATCGGCATTCAGAATGGATGACGGTGTGCCACTGGTAGTGCCGGAAGTCAATCCTGAGGATGCACATAATCATAAGGGTGTTATCAGCAATCCAAACTGTTCGACTACAATTACTCTTGTTGCAATCAATGCGATTAATAATCTTTCCAAAATAGAAAAAATTTATGCGTCAACCTATCAAGCGACGAGTGGAGCAGGAAATGCCGGACCTCAAGAGATGTACGAACAATCAGCAACTATCATAAAATCGATATCTGATGGCGGTGGCGGCATAAATCATGGTACAGAAATTCAGCCTAAAGTATTTCAGCATCAGATTGCATTTAACCTGATACCGCAAATAGGTGGGTTTGACGAGAAGGGATATACATCGGAGGAGATGAAATTACAAAACGAAGGACGAAAGATTATGCATCTTCCTGACCTTAAGGTTTCATGTACCTGCGTGAGAGTTCCTGTAGAAAGATCGCATGCGATATCGGCAAATATTATTACAGAGAAAAAACTTTCCCTGGATGAAGTTAGAGAAGCTATAGCTTCGGCTCCGGGATGCAAGCTCTATGATGATTCAAATAGCAACAAATATCCTATGCCTGTAATCACATCGAATCAGGACATAGTGTATGTGGGAAGATTGAGAGAAGACCTGGCAGACGAGAAAGGAATTAATCTGTGGTGCTGCGGAGATCAGGTTCGTAAGGGTGCGGCAACTAATGCGATACAAATTGCTGAATTATTGATATAAAAACAAGAAGTTTTGTGATTAGATAATAGCTGATGTTTCCATATAAATTACAGGAGGATTAGATGAGCGACTCTCTGAGCAAGAAAATAAAAGAAGCGGCTACATATCTTAGAGAAAATGGAGTCAAAGATCCGGAAATTGTTATAATCCTTGGGACCGGTCTCAATAATTATGCGGATAGAATAAAGGGAGCCATTACTATACCTTATACTGATATTCCATATTTTAATACAGGTAAAGCTGAAGGACATAGAGGAGAGCTAATATATGGTGAGCATCAAGGCAAGAAAGTTATATGCTTGGCAGGTCGCTTTCATTATTATGAATGCAATTCGATGGAGAAGACAGCTTTCCCATCAAGAGTAATGGTAGAGCTGAATGTTGGAAGGTTTATCATTACGAATGCCAGTGGATGTGTTAATATGACATATAAAGCCGGACAGCTTATGGTTATAAGCGACCACATTAACCTGTCTGGGAACAATCCACTAATAGGTGAGAATCTAGATGAGTACGGGCTTAGATTTCCGGATATGACATATACATATGATAGAGAATTGAGGGAAAAACTCCTCAAAGAAGCAGCTAATCAAGGGATAGACCTTGTTGAGGGTGTGTATACGATGGTATCCGGACCGTCGTTTGAAACACCTGCAGAGATAAGATATATTAGAAATATTGGAGGCGACTGCGTTGGCATGTCAAGTGTTCCGGAGGCGATAATCGCTAACCATGCGGGCAAAGAAATTATAGAAATATCATTTCTTTCAAATATGGCGGCAGGAGTTTTGGACAAACCTCTTTCAGGAGCAGAAGTAACCGAAGCAGCCAAAGGAATAGAAAAAGATTTTGCACAAATCGTGGATATTGCGATTGAAATATAAGGAGGATATCATAGATGACAGATCTTACGAGACAGCAGGCACATGACCTGCTTACCAAATATGTTAAGGGAGAGCATTATATTACACATAGCTATGCTGTAGAAGCTATAATGAGGGGGCTTGCAAAAAGGCTTGCACCACAAGACGAAGAGCTGTGGGCTATATGTGGACTGCTTCATGACTTGGATGAGGAGACGGCACCTTGGAGAGAAGATATGGCCACACATGGACCTGTAGCGGTTCAGATATTGAGAAGTGAAGGTATCAACAATCCGGTACTGGAAAACGCTATAATGGCACATAATCCAATATGCGGCAAAAATCCTGAAACCACTTTGGAATTTGCAATAATAGCAGCAGACCCTATGTCCGGCTTTCTCAAAGCTGTCGCACAGATATACCCGGATAAGAAATTGGCAAGTGTTAAGCGCAAATCTGTGACGAAGAGGTTCAAGGAAACCAGATTCGCAGCAGGAGCAAATAGAGACTTTATGATGCTGATTGAGAAGACAGGCATATCTTGGGATGAATTTATAGATATAGCCATGGCATCTATGCTCGAGATTGCCGATGAAATCGGTCTGTAGAGTGGGGGAAGCCGGTAGAACGAACTTGAGATTGATTATAATATAGAAAACTATAAGATAAATTAATATAATAAGGAGCTGAAAATGTTTGTTTTTTATCCCGAGGGTGTTTGTTCTCAGATGATTGAAATTGAACTTGATGGAGACACCGTGGAAGAGGTAATCTTTACAGGAGGATGTAACGGAAACCTCAAAGCAATAAGCAAAATGATTAAGGGGAAAAAAGTCGATGAGATTATTGAAATGCTCGATGGAATTACCTGTGGATTTCGGAAGACTTCATGTACAGACCAACTTTGCATAGCACTAAGGCAGGCAGTTAAGGAAAATAGCGAAGAAGGTAGTACAAAGTAATATCTGTTTGTGGGATTAGGCTAGGACACAGTAGAGACGTTGTGTCCCTACCTAATTCCACAAGCTACTGCATTTTATTTAATAGGAGGTAGTTTGTGATGAAAGAAAACTTTAGACCATATCTTGAGTCTGTTAATGAAACGATAAGAGAAGTCGATTCTGATATTAACGGACTCAGCAGTAATGAAGCCAAGGAAAGGCTAAATAAGTTCGGACCAAATAAGCTTATTGAAGCTAAAAAGAGAAGTGCGATACTTAGGTTCTTCGACCAAATGAAGGATCCTATGATATTCATTCTTCTTGGGGCAGCAGCCCTATCGCTTATAACATCCTTGTATGAGAAAGAAAGCCCGGCGGATGTCTTTATCATCCTCTTTGTAGTTATCTTAAACTCATTGCTTGGTGTTATCCAAGAGAGTAAAGCTGAAGAAGCGATTGAAGCACTCAAGGAGATGACGGCGGCAAAATCCAACGTTCTTAGGGATGGACAGATAACAACGATTGAAAGTGACCATCTTGTTGAAGGAGATGTTGTTTTGCTTGAGGCGGGAGACAGTATACCTGCAGACGGACGAATTATTGAAGCTGCTTCAATGAAAGTTGAGGAGGCAGCACTTACTGGAGAATCTGTTCCTGTAACCAAGCAAGTTGAGGAGATCGTTCTTGAGAAAAACGCAAAGGATGTATCTCTTGGCGATCGAAAGAATATGATGTATATGGGTAGTACTGTTGTATACGGACGTGGTAAAGCAGTTGTTACCGGTACAGGAATGTTAACTGAGATGGGTAAGATTGCAGAGGCAATAGCTCAATCTGAAGAAGAGTTGACCCCTTTGCAAATTAAACTTACACAGCTCTCCAAAATCCTAACCAGACTCGTGCTAGGTATATGTGTATTTATATTCGCCTTTGGTGTGTTCAAAGCCGGAGAGATTAGTATGGATGTAATGATCGATACATTCATGCTGGCTATATCTCTTGCTGTTGCAGCAATTCCTGAAGGACTGGCCGCTGTTGTTACGATTGTGCTTTCAATAGGTGTGACCAAGATGTCGCATCGTAATGCCGTAATCAGAAAACTAACGGCTGTTGAAACTCTCGGTTGCACACAGATTATATGTTCAGATAAAACGGGAACTCTCACCCAGAATAAGATGACCGTAGTTGATTATTTCGGTTATGACAAGGACGTGCTGGCAGCAGGAATGGCTCTTTGCTCCGATGCGCAGTTGAAAGTTACGGAAAACAGACAAGAAGTAATCGGCGAACCGACTGAGGCTGCTCTTGTATCCTATTCAAGCTTGCAGAATCTACACAAGCCTAATCTGGTAGCTTGTTTTCCTCGTATTGGAGAAGCTCCGTTTGATTCAGGCCGTAAGATGATGTCAACGGTACACAGGAATCTTGAACACGACTCCATAGCTGAAAATGACACCGTTTTGGGTAAGATAATTTCTGAGTCGGATACTATACAATTTACCAAAGGTGCACCTGATATAGTTCTCGACAAGGCTACACATATGCTTCTGGAAGAAGGAATCGTTCCAATGACAGAAGAACTTGCTGCCAAGGTTCGCAGAGCAAATGCAGCAATGGCAAGCGATGCACTCAGAGTTTTGGGGCTTGGGTTTAAAGTATGTGATGATAAGATCAATGACTTTTCAGGTGAGGCCCTTGAACACGACCTTGTGATGGTTGGACTTGTAGGTATGATGGATCCTGTAAGACCTGAGGTCAAGGAGGCTGTTGTTGAATGCAGAAATGCCGGAATAAGACCTATAATGATAACAGGAGATCAGCTGGATACGGCTGTGGCCATAGGTAAAGAGCTTGGTATTATTGAAAGCGCTGGAGATGCGATACTCGGTGCGGAACTGGACGACATGTCGGATGCGGAGCTTTTGAACAAAATAGGGACTTATTCCGTATATGCGAGGGTTCAGCCTGAGCATAAGGTAAGAATCGTCAAAGCGTGGCGTGCTAAGCATAAGGTAACAGCAATGACGGGAGACGGAGTAAATGACGCCCCGGCAATAAAGGCTGCCGATATCGGTGTCGGAATGGGAATAACAGGAACAGATGTTACAAAGAATGTAGCAGATATGATACTTGCAGACGATAATTTTGCAACAATCGTAGCTGCTGTTGAAGAAGGAAGAAGGATATATGCAAATATCCGTAAGGCTGTTCAATTCTTGCTTGCAAGCAATTTAAGCGAAGTGTTGTCCATCCTTATAGCAACAATGCTAAACTTTACTATACTCAAACCGGTACACCTTCTGTGGATTAACCTTATTACGGACTCCCTGCCTGCGCTTGCACTTGGGCTTGAAGAAGGCGAAGAGGATGCTATGAAGAGGCAACCGAGAAATGCAAGAGAGGGAGTTTTTGCGGGAGGAATGGAAAAGGACATCCTCTATCAAGGAGCCTTTACTACTATACTGGTTCTTATGGCATATTTTGTCGGTGAGTATATTGAAACAGGTTCTTGGCACATCGTTGCAAGCAATGATGGAATTACTATGGCATTCTTGACGATGTCGATGTGTGAGATTTTCCACTCGTTTAACATGAGATCGAGAAGGGGCTCTATATTCACGCTTTCAAAACAGAATAAATGGCTCTGGGGCTCGTGTATATTGGCGTTCGTATTGACTACAGCTGTAATAGAAGTGCCTTCGATCGCAGCTTTGTTCGAGTTTGAACCTATAGGATTTATGGAATACGGCATTGCTATGTTTCTTGCAATATTGATTATTCCGATGGTAGAAATTGTAAAAGCATTTCAAAGGGCAGCATCTAATAAGACGGGTATAGATCAGGTTGACTAGAATATATAATAATATAGAGATTTAATAATTAAGATAGGTAGGTTGTTTTGAAAGAGAAAAACCAAGAAAAGTTGAAAGAAGAAATAATAATAAATGATAAGAAAGAAGAACTAAAAGAGGAAGATGTTGAGGGTAAGAGGGATTCAGACAGGATGGGAACCGAGCCTATACATGGGCTCATGCTCAAAATGTCCATCCCTCTCACGTTTTCGATGTTTATCGTTGCACTTTACAATGTCGTGGACTCTATTTTTGTATCCAGGATTAACGAAAAAGCATTAACGGCAGTAACTCTCTGCTTTCCATTCCAAAACCTCAATATTGCTGTAGGTGTAGGAACAGCTGTTGGTATGAGCGCTCTGTTATCAAAATATCTCGGAGCTAAGATGTATGACAAAGTGGAAAGAGTAGCCCATAACGGATTTATTCTTGTGTTGATAAACTATATTGTTTTCTTTATCATAGGTTGCTTTGCCCATCCTATTATCGCCGCGCAGACCAGTGATCCACAGATTATAGAATATGGAACAACATATTTACGGATTACACAATGGCTTTCTATTGCTGCAATGGTGCAATTTATACTTGAGAAACTTCTGCAATCTACGGGCAAAACCAAATACATACTTGTAATGCAGGTAAGCGGAGCGTTGTTTAATATAGTGATGGATCCTATCCTGATATTCGGGCTTTTGGGTTTTCCCGCAATGGGAGTTAAGGGTGCAGCCATAGCAACTGTGTTTGGCCAGATACTGAGTTGTGTTATAGGGGTTATTTTGAATGTGAAGGTTAATAAAGAACTTGGACTTTCATTGAGCAAGATTAAACCACATTGGCAGACTATCAAGGAGATATATAAGATGGGAATTCCGGTTATTATCCTACAGTCGGTCGGCGCACTTATGAACTTCTCTATTAACAAGATACTTATCGCATTCTCATCAACGGCTGTAGCGACATTTGGAGTTTATTTTAGATTACAAAGCTTCGTGTTTATGCCTATATTTGGTATGAACAGCGCCTCCGTTCCTATAATTGCATACAATTACGGTGCAAGAAAGAAGGAAAGATTGGAGAGTGTTGTATCTCTTGGAGTCAGGTACGGTATAATCATAATGTCCGTAGGAACGATTGTTTTCTGGTTAATTCCTGAACAACTGATGGCCTTGTTTGACGCATCTCCGGAAATGACAGCCATGGGGGTAGTTGCGCTTCACATAATGTCTTTGAACTTCCCTTTTGCCGGTTTTTGCATAATGAGGGGAGCAGCTTTTCAGGCTCTGGGCAAAAGCGTATATAGCATGAATATGTCCCTCGTTAGACAGCTGTTTGTAATAATTCCGGTGGCTTTCATATTTTCAAAGATTGGCGGAGTAAATATGGTGTGGTGGGCATTCCCCCTTGCAGAATTGTTCGGCACAGGCATGTGCCTTATATACAGTAAGAGAATTAAGAGAGATATAATAAGCAGGATGTAGAATATGATAGTTTGTGATAAAGAAAAAGAATTATTGATAAAATCTGATGATGTGATGAATATCAAAGTCAGAAAGCGATGGTGTCGCGCAGAAGCACGCAAAACTCTTAAAAGCCTCAAAGATGGTTACAGGAGTGAGGCGTCGGGTCGTATATGCCACACCGTATATCATATGCCTGAATATAAAAAAGCCAAAACAATTATGGCATATATGTCGATGGATAAAGAAGTGATGACTGTTTCTTTACTCGTCACTATGCTAAGGCATGGAAAGCGTATATGCTTGCCAAGATGCACACAGGCAGAGTATAGAGAAGATGGCACAATTGCGGAAAGTGTTTTGGAGGCAAGAGAGTTCAGTTCTGACTACAAACTCATTATAAGCAATTACGGAATTCCTGAACCGGGAACTGATGCGACTCTTGTTAACCCTGAGGATATAGATATGGTAATTCTTCCTTGTGTATCCTGTGACAGGCATTGCAGAAGGATAGGACACGGAAAAGGCTATTATGACTCATATATCAAGAAGCTTCGTCCTGACTGTGTCAAGGTCGCTCTGTGCTATGAAGAGCTTCTGGCTGATGAAATACCATATGAAAATCATGATGAATTGATGGATGCAGTAATTTCTGAAGAGAAATTGTACAAACGCATATAGAAAGGAATAGAAATGCAGGAGAATAATAAAAAAGTAATGCTAACCGGAGATAGACCAACCGGTAGGCTACACATAGGACATTATGTAGGATCTTTAAGACAGAGACTCGAGATTCAGGAGAGTGGAGAATACGATAAGGTTTTCGTTATGCTTGCAGATGCTCAGGCCCTGACCGATAATGCAGACAATCCTGAGAAGGTAAGGGAAAGCGTTATGCAGGTAGCAATCGATTACCTGTCAGTTGGAATAGATCCAAAAAAGACACATATTTTGATTCAATCCGAAATCCCTCAGCTACACGAGCTTACGATTTATTATATGAATTTGGTTACAGTAACTCGGGTTCAAAGAAATCCAACCGTTAAAACAGAATTGAAAATGAGAGGCTTTGCCGGTGACAGTGTTCCCGTGGGATTCTTCACATATCCTATAAGTCAAGCGAGTGACATTACGGCATTCAAGGCAACAGTGGTTCCTGTTGGCGATGACCAAGAGCCGATGCTTGAACAGTGCAGGGAAATTGTTCGAAAGTTTAATTCTGTTTATGATGATGTTTTAATAGAGCCGGAAATCTACCTTCCTCCGAAAACGGTTTGCCAGAGACTGCCGGGGACTGACGGGCAGGCAAAAATGTCAAAGTCGCTTGGAAATACGATTTACCTTTCAGATTCCGAAGACGAACTCAGAAAAAAAGTTATGTCGATGTTTACAGATCCGGGCCACCTAAGAGTGGAGGATCCGGGAAAGATTGAGGGTAACACAGTTTTCATCTATCTGGATGCTTTTGTTAAAGAGGATTCTTTTGAAAAATATATGCCGGAATATAAAAACATGGACGAACTCAAAGCTCATTATCAAAGGGGCGGACTTGGTGATGTTAAGGTCAAAAAGTTTCTCTTTGCAGTGCTGAATGAGTTCCTGGCTCCTATACGAGAAAAACGTGCATATTACGAGGCTAATCCGGAAGAGGTAATCGCTGCGCTGGAAGAGGGTACGGCAGAAGCCAGAAGTGTTGCCGCAAAGACACTTGCGGATGTAAAAAGAGCAATGAAAATTAACTATTTTGAGGCATGGAATGAGGAATACGGAAGGTCTTTTGAGTAGTTAGAATAAGAATCATATTCCAATCTTCACATGAACTACTACAATATAACGGGTTTGAATGCTACAATATTTATATATCTTGTTGTATGAAATGATATGAATAGGACAGATTAAGGTAATGATTAAGAGAGTTGTCGGCCTGTACTTCAGCTCGCAAGGAAGAACGGCGAGCATAACAAGGTTCATAGCACAAGAGATCACAGAGAGGATCAATCAAGAGTGTGTAGAACGGGCCTCGTGGAAGTGCATTGATATCAATAACGAGGACGCAAATAATCTGAATTTTAACGACGAGACTGTAGTTATAATTGGAATGCCTGTGTATGTTGGCAAAATTCCGTTACAGGGCTTGAAGGCAATCAAGAGGCTTTGCGGAAATGGGACTATGGCAATAGTTCTTGTTTCTTATGGCACAAAACTGTACGGAAACGCTCTTTATGAATTACATCACTTCTCCGAAGAGCAAGGCTTTAAGGTTATAGGGGCCTGTGCTTTTCCAACGAAGGGCAAAAGCGTGATTTCTCGCAAGTACATTGAAGAACTTGATTCGGTTACAGCGTTTGTGGACGCAGCATCGAATAAGCTCAAGAGGTTGTCGGGATGCACTATAGAAGGGCTACGAATTAGGCCGGCTCCTTTACATATAGACGGAAATCTTCCGGTTCATAAGATAAGTAGAGTTTTTCCAAAAGCAGCAGAAGCCGCTCAGAGTCTGTTTGAGAAAATGTCGGATGCTGATAGAGAAACGGAATGGTTCCTATAAAAGGGATAAAATGTATACAAAATCGCCTAAAAACTGCGATTTTTTATAAACACTTTACTTAATAATCCAAATAAAAATCCAATCCGCATATCGGTTTGGATTTTTATTTGGATTATTTTTTTAGAAAAACATTGTAAAAGCTTGAGATTTCATCAAAAATCACAGAATTTCGATTGACATAAACAAAAATCAATAATAGAATTCAAGTATACAATTAAAGGGAATAATGGTGGATATGATGGATAATATAGACAATATGAGAAATCAGAAAACAAAACTCAACAAGAAAACCAATCTTCTTGAAATGGAGGCTTATAGCTACGAGGTTCAGGACGTTCAGGATCCGCATCTTTTCCGCGAGTTTTTTGAATACACGGAAGTACCTAAGGTGGGATTCAACTTCAGAACGAGTCCATATGGTATGCCGGAACAAATATACATAACGGATTCGACGTTCAGAGATGGACAGCAATCCAGAGAACCGTATACGACAAGACAGATTGTAGATCTCTTTAAAATGATATCAAAGCTTTCCGGCCCTAATGGAATAATAAGACAGACGGAGTTTTTTACATACAGCGAAATAGACAAGGCGAATATAAGAGCCTGTCAAGAGCTGGGCTTGGAATTTCCTGAGATAACCACATGGATTAGGGCAAAAAAAGAGGATTTTAAAATTGTCAAAGAGATGGGTGTAACTGAAACGGGCATCCTTACAAGTTGTTCGGATTATCACATCTTTTATAAATTAGGCATGAATCGTCAGCAGGCAATGGATCATTACCTGTCAATCGTTTACGATGCTTTTGAGGCTGGTATAGTTCCACGTTGCCATCTTGAGGATATAACAAGGGCTGACTTCTACGGTTTTGTAGTTCCTTTTGTAAGTGCAATACAGGAGATGGCCGCAGAAGCAAAGATGCCGGCGAAGATTCGTCTTTGCGACACTATGGGTTACGGTGTTCCATACGCGGGGGTTGCACTTCCACGATCTGTTTCGGGTATTATATATGGACTTCAGCAATATGCGGGAGTACCGGGTGAGTACCTGGAGTGGCACGGCCATAACGACTTCTATAAGGCTGTATCAAATGCAGCGACAGCGTGGTTGTATGGATGTGGTGCTGTTAACTGCACTTTGTTTGGAATTGGAGAGAGAACGGGGAATGTTCCTGTTGAGGCAATGGTATTTGAATATGCACAGCTTAAAGGTACTCTTAATGGAATGGACACGACTGTGATTACAGAGATGGCTAAGTATTATGAAGAGCAGGTTGGATATACATTGCCGGCACAGACTCCTTTTGCCGGAGCTGACTTCAATGTTACAAGGGCAGGAATACATGCTGACGGTCTACTCAAGAATGAAGAGATATATAATATTTTTGATACAGGAAAGTTCCTCAACAGGCCGCCACTTGTCAATATCAATCAGTCATCAGGAGCCGCAGGCATTGCAGTATGGATAAACAAGCGTTACGGCTTAGTCGGAGATAAGCAGGTTGATAAGCAAAGCAATGTTGTGAAGTACGTTAAAGAGTGGATTGATAAAGAGTACGCGTCAGGCAGAGTAGCAGAGATAGGCGGAACAGAAATTAATAAGAAGATAAATGAATATCTTACTAAGCAAGGGTAAACTAAAATACAAATAGAGTGGATATTGCAGAGGATAAATCAAATGGGAAAGACTATAGCACAGAAAGTTATAGAAGCACACCTCATAAGTGGGGAAATGAAACCGGGAAGCGAAATAGGTTTAAAAATAGATCAGACACTGACTCAGGATGCTACCGGAACGATGGCATATCTGGAATTTGAGTCGATGGGAATACCGAGAGTCAGAACAGAAAAATCCGTAGCATATGTCGACCACAACACTTTGCAGGCAGGGTTTATGAATGCGGATGACCACAGGTATATTCAAAGTGTGGCAGCAAAATATGGTATATGGTTTTCTATGCCGGGAAACGGAATATGTCATCAGGTTCACTATGAGAGATTTGGAATACCCGGCAAAACTTTAATTGGTTCTGATTCCCATACTCCAACGGGCGGCGGACTTGGAATGCTTGCGATAGGCGCGGGTGGAATGGATGTAGCTGTTGCTATGGGTGGAGGTGCTTACTATATACCTATGCCTAAGATGATTAAAGTTGAGTTGACAGGACTTTTAGGAAAGGGGGCCTCTGCGAAGGACGTGATACTTGAAGTCTTGAGGCAGCTGACTGTAAAAGGCGGAGTTGGAAGTATTGTTGAATATGGTGGTGAAGGAATTGAGAATTTAACAGTTCCCCAGAGATGCACCATAACCAATATGGGCGCTGAGCTTGGTGCAACGACTTCAATATTTCCAAGTGATGAAATGACCAAAGAATTCCTGAAAGCACAAGGTCGTGAGTCGGACTGGATTCCACTTGTAAGTGATTCAGATGCAAAATATGACAAAATAATACATATAGATATGACCAATCTTAAGCCCTTGGCTGCATGTCCTCATAGTCCCGACAATGTAAAAACAGTTGGAGAACTGGAGGAAATAAAAGTCGATCAAGTATGTATAGGTTCATGTACAAATTCCTCTCTTACCGATATGCTCTCTGTTGCATCGATGCTCAAAGGAAAGAAAATATCGGAGAGCGTAAGTCTGTCAATATCTCCGGGTTCGAGACAGGTCTTCAGCATGATGGCAGAATGCGGTGCTTTGACAGATCTAATAGATGCAGGTGCAAGAATTCTCGAGTGTGCATGTGGACCTTGCATAGGTATGGGTTTCTCACCAAACTCCGGAGGAGTTTCATTGAGAACATTTAATCGAAACTTCATCGGTAGATCGGGAACAAAGGACGGACAAGTATATCTTGTATCCCCTGAGACAGCAGCAGCGTCTGCTTTGACCGGTTATATTACAGACCCTTCGATTTTTGAGACGAAAGCCGATATTTCAATATATAGCGTACCGAACGAGTTCAGGGTTAATGATAGTGGCTTGATTCCACCTCTTGCAGAGGCAGATGCTGTTGATGCACAGGTAATCAAAGGACCAAATATTAAAGCTTTCCCGGAAACATATCCTCTTGCGGACTCCCTCGAGACAGAGGTTCTTCTCAAAGTGGGCGATAATATAACAACTGATCATATCATGCCGGCAGGAGCAAAGATACTTCCGTATAGATCCAATATTCCTTATCTTGCAAACTTCTGTTTTGAGGTTGTAGATTCTGAATTTGCTGAGAGAGCAAGAGCTGTAGGCTCGGGTGTTATCGTCGGAGGCCATAATTATGGTCAGGGTTCATCGAGAGAGCATGCGGCGTTAGCTCCTCTCGCTTTGGGTGTTAAGGCAGTTATTGCAAAGAGTTTTGCGAGGATACACGCAG
>JAAYIA010000080.1 GCA_012735145.1 Clostridiales bacterium
CCGATAAACTGAAGCTAATTGTTTCAGCTGCAGAGATAATTACCCCGGGGCCGGGTGGAGTAATTACTCAAGCCTTAATAGCTGAAGCTTGGGCACTTTGTGAAACAGAATCAGATATGAATGATTTTTACGCTGATGAGAGAGTACCCTTGATAAAATCAAAAGCCAATTGGAAAACGAGCCTTGGAAGCGCACTGAATAGTGAAGCTCTACGTGAAAAACTAGACGAAGAATCGGTAAAAAAATTAGATGAAAATGGTGCCGAAATTAATACTATAGGCAGCTTGATGAAAAGTAAGGGGAATATATCAGAGGGATTGTCATATGATGAATATTTGATGTTAATGATAATGTCACTAAACGATAACGTCAGGCTTCTTAGGATAATGGATATTATTCAGATAAATATGAAGTATCGATATTATAGAGATTTTAATATGACGGAATATTTTATCGGAGTCAGATTCTCCATAAATGCCAATGGAAGGAGTTATGATTTTGAAGACTCTTACAAATAAAAAAGGGAGCTGGATAGTTGAAGCGGCAATAGCTTTACCGATTTTCTTCATTGCAGTAATAATTATGAGTTCGATAATATTGATGTATGCATGTATAGAGGATTGTAATTTTATTGCCGGAACGGAGCTTAGGCGAGGAGCAGCGGAGGCAATATATATCAATACTGCAAAGGTAATCCCTCATAGAATAACCAAAAGAATGAAAGAAAATCATTCTCAGATATCTGGAACATGGATTACAGAGTATAGATATCGTGACTCGATGCTTGGGCAGGATGAGATGATCGCCATCAAAATTAAAACCGCGATTAAAACAAATAATCCTTTTGGGATAGCATCCAATGCTAATTATGAAGTGGGCTTAGTTACAAGAGCATATGTTGGAAAAATAAGAGAAAATGACAAAATGACCGAAGAAGAAATGATGAGCAATGATTCTGTCACTGTGTATATTTTCCCCAAAAGAGGAGAAAAATATCATAACAAAGATTGCCGTTTTCTAAAGGCTGCTTCAACACCGGCCATACTTTCCAGAACTCTCAAAATGAAATACAAAAATTGCCCACTTTGTAAGAGTGGCAAGGCAGCTATAGGATCAAGAGTATATTATTTTCCTGCAGCCGGTGAAGCTTTTCATTTGCCAGGATGCTCTGCGTTACAGAAAAACTATATAGCAATTGATAGAAACACTGCTATAAAAAGAGGATATATGGCATGTCAAACATGCGGAGGTTAGAGATGAACAATGTGAAACAAGAAATGAGTGGATATAGGTTGCCTATGTATATAGAGGAAATATTGATAAATAATTATTGCCCAAATTTTCTAAGAATGTCAATGTGCAGAGAAGATGATAGATACGTATTCAACTACAGAACTGAAAGGTATAGAAAGATCAATATCGAAACTCTTGATACATATATGAAGCTCTTGTTGCTTAAATCAATTATATCAATTAATGAGAGAAACAATGACTGGCTTATTAAAGCTGAGAACTACCTGATTGAACCGGAGTTAATGTATACAGTAGAGAATATGGTTGATGAAAAATTTATTAAAATGTTGTTTTATCCTGATTTCAAGAAGATGAAATTTGAGTATAAAATCATATTGTTTGCAGAAAAAATTAAAAATAATAACGATAAGAGGGAGGTTGAGCTTATCGATGCATTCAAACATGTAGCAGAAAAGGGAGATATAAATAGGCTAAAAATTTTTTTGGATAAAAATATAGGAAGAATTGAAAACACAATTACAAATTAATCAAATTAGGATAAGTTGATATGGTTCAAGATGCCTTGAGAGAGATTTTGCTATGTTGTATAATACTTGAAGAAAAAGAAAAAAATAACTGTATTTCTGTCAATCTTGTATAGGAAAAGGAGATTCGTATTATGTCAACTAAGATCGTAAGAGTGTTCGGACGTGAAATTTTGGATTCCAGGGGAAACCCAACGGTTGAAGTAGAGGTAGAACTTGAAGATGGAACGATTGCTCTGGGGGATACACCGAGCGGTGCTTCAACAGGAATATTTGAGGCGCTTGAGCTTCGTGACGGCGATAAGTCTCGTTACGGAGGAAAAGGAGTCCTTAAAGCAGTGAATAATGTAAACACAAAAATTGCGAATCTCGTGATTGGAATGGATGCAAAGAATATTCGCAGTATTGAGAAAGTAATGATTAATCTTGATGGAACAAAAGATAAGAGTAACTTGGGTGCAAATGCGATTCTTGCTGTTTCGCTGGCATGTGCAAGAGCAGCAGCTCAGTCTATGAAAATGCCTCTGTTCAGGTTCTTTGGAGAACTATCAGGTGTTAATGGAGAAACTCTTCCTGTACCTATGATGAACATTCTAAATGGTGGTGAGCATGCGTCAAATACGGTAGACGTACAGGAATTTATGATTATGCCTGTGGGTGCACCAA
>JAAYIA010000081.1 GCA_012735145.1 Clostridiales bacterium
ATGTGATTCTGATAATTTGCGGATTATTTTTTCAAATATATAACCCATTTCCAGATTGAAAATCCCTCTTGGGTGTAGATTTGCTTTCTTTGATGTGAAGTCCTTAATATTGAGCGTGTCAGATTTACGGTTTTCTCCGCAACTGCATCTGTACATTTGAACCGTCACCATCCACACAAAAACTAAAAATCGGCATAGTCGCAATTACACGACTATGCCGATATTCTCAGAAATTACAAATTCTTACGATGCCCCCTCAAAGGAGGCTGTAATTTTATTATTATTATTGGTATATTCTTATGTTCTTCCTATTGTTCATCTATTATTCTCATGGCTTCATCTGCGATATCTTCAATTCGCTTCTTATCTCCTATCAAGTATAGATAGGCACAAAGAGCTTCCAGACCTGTCGCAACTTTGTAATCTCGCATATCGACATTAGCCGGCTTTGACACCGTCTTGTGGTTTCTTGCACGTTTAAGCAGAGCTTTTTCTTCATCGGTCAAGAAATCTTCCGATATCATTTTCCTTGCAGCTTTTGACTGCCCCTCTGCTGATACATACTTTATTGTTTTTTGATGCGCAATGCAGGCACTATGAGGAGTGTTCTTAATTATTCTCTCCCTGATTGCAAGTTCAAATACAGCATCACCAAGATATGCAAGGGACATTGTGTTGTAAAGGTGCGCTTTATCTTTATCCATCAAACAGCCACCGGAATATTTCTAATCTGCTCGTTATGAATATAATTCTCAACCTTGATATCGGCTGTCGTAAAATCATAGAAGTTCTTAATGTCGGGATTGAGTGTTACCTTGGGTGCAGGGTATTGCGGTCTTTCTATCATTTCTTTCACTATATCAATATGTCTGTCATATATATGTGCGTCTGCGATAACATGCACAAGCTCACCTGCCTTTAATCCCGAAACCTGCGCCATCATCATTAGCAGCATTGAATACTGCACTACATTCCAGTTGTTAGCTGCAAGTATGTCCTGAGATCTCTGATTAAGAATTGCGTTAAGCGTGTCATCCTTGACATTAAAAGTCATGGAATATGCACATGGCTCCAGATTCATTTCGGAAAGGTCGCTGAAGTTATACATATTGGTCAATATCCTGCGGCTATATCTATCGTTCTTGAGACACCACAGAACATTATCAACTTGATCCATTTCTCCTTGCTTGAATTTGTATATACGGGACATCTGATATCCGTATGCTTTACCGATAGTACCGTCCTCGCCTGCCCATTCATTCCATACTTTACTCTTGAGGTCTTCAATTCTATTGGATTTTTTCTGCCAAATCCAAAGCAGCTCGTCAGTCGCCAGCTTAATTGGTGTCGGGCGAAGTGTAAGCGCCGGAAATTCTTCGGAAAGATTGTACCTATTAACAATTCCAAAGTTCTTGATTGTGTGTGCAGGAGTTCCATCAAACCATTTTGGTCTTACAGGCATTCCTTCTGTACTGAATCCATTGTCTATAATATCTCGACACATATTAACAAATATCTGGTCTGCTTTACTCATTTATATCTCCGCTTCTCTAATTGTGAATTATCTGAACCCCCTGAGGTGTATCCTTGAGAGTAATTCCCATGGCAGCAAGCTCATTTCTTATCTTGTCGGCTTCAGCCCAATTCTTCTCTTTGCGTGCAGTCTGTCTGCGCTCGATAAGTTCCTGTACTTCATCTCCAAGGCTACCATCTTCGTCTTCTTTTTTGAATATACCTAAAACATCTGTCAGTTCCTCGATTTTACTAAGAGCTTCATTTGCGTATGATTTTGAAGCCCCATCCTTGACCGCCAGATTAATAGCTGAAACCATATCAAATATTGCCGCTATGGCGTCAGCTGTATTAAGATCATCATCCATTGATTCAATGAATTTATCCTTGAAACCATCAAGATCTCCAACAAGCTTATCCTCATTGTCCATCTTCTCATCAGATCCATTAGCTATAAGAAATTCGAGGGTTTTGATTGCATTAGCAATTCTGTCATAGCCTTGCTTTGCTTGTTCCATCAATGTATCCGAAAAGTTGATTGGACTTCTATAGTGACCACTCAGCAGGAAGAAACGTATTACATCGCCCGAATACTCTTTTCTGATATCTCTCACTGTAAAGAAGTTGTTAAGAGATTTCGACATTTTCTTACCGTCAATGGTTATATATCCATTATGCATCCAGTAGCGAGCAAACGGCACTCCGTTGCATGCCTCGGACTGAGCAATCTCGTTTTCGTGATGTGGAAATTGCAGGTCTTGACCGCCACCGTGAATATCTATTGTATCTCCAAGATGTTTCCTGGCCATGGTTGAACATTCTATATGCCATCCGGGTCTTCCCATTCCCCAAGGTGAATCCCATGCTATTTCGGACTCTTCTTTGCGTGCCTTCCATAGAACAAAATCCAGAGGATCTTGCTTGACATCTCCGACAGCTATTCTCGCACCGCTTTCAAGGTCTTCAATATTTTGTCCCGATAGTTTTCCATAATCTGGGAATTTTCGTGTTGAATAGTATACATCTCCATCAACCTCGTAGGCATACCCCTTATCGATAAGAGTTTGAACGAATTCGATTATCTCATCAATATGCTCGGAAACTTTTGGATGTATATCTGCTTTAAGAACATTAAGTGCCGAAGCATCATCAAAATACTCTTCAATATATTTCTCCGAAACTTCCTGTGCAGATACCCCCTCTTCCTTAGCTTTATTTATTATCTTATCGTCTACATCTGTAAAGTTCTGTACAAACTTGACATCGTAACCTCTATATTTAAAATATCTCCTAAGCGTGTCAAATACCACGAAAGGCCTTGCGTTACCGATATGAAAAAAATTGTAAACCGTAGGTCCACAGGCGTATATCTTGACCTTTCCTTCTTCAACCGGTACAAACTCCTCTTTTCGATTGGTCAAAGTATTATAAACCCTCATCTACCTACCTCCTTTTTTATCTATTTTTATTTATTTTTATTTATTTCTATCTTTTTTCTATTCTTGTTATTATACACCGAGCAATGCCCCAATGCACCCCATCACAATAAGCACAGCGATAGGTCTCTTGTTGAACTTTTGAATCAGGACAATCGTAGCAATCAGAATTAAAATCGAAACGATGTCGACCGGTGAGTTCTGTATGAATCCGCCAATACCTGCCGCTGTATCAACACCAATCTTGTCTATAATTCCCATTCCTATTCTGCCTTCACCTGCGATTGCAGGAATGGTTAAAGTGACTGCCGCCGCTCCTATAAGACCTATCGTCGCCGGCTTTATTCCCGACAGCATACCCTGAACTATTTTGTTATTCTGAAATTTGTCGAGCATTCTACTTACAATACTGACAATGATAAATGCCGGAAGAGCTACTCCTATAGTTGCAACTGCCGCGCCAAGAATCCCTGCAGCCTCATTTCCAATAAATGTTGCTACATTAATCGCCAAAGGACCGGGGGTTATCTGAGAAATTGCGACAAAGTTTGTAAACTCTTGAGGTGTTATACTTGCAAAATCCTGTATGCTGTCGTATATCAGCCTTACTATGGCAAGCCCTCCACCGAATCCAAAGAGTCCGACTTTCATAAAGCTTGTAAAGAGGTTTAAATACATTATTTCACCTCTCTTTCAACGGAAGGCTCTGAATCTTTCTCTTTAATATCGGCTTTTTTAATATCGGCTTTCTTGATGCGTCTCCCGGAGATAACCGCATTTGTAGCTCCAATAACTATAAATATAATTATTACATAAACCGTATTAACCTTAAACAGTGCAATCAATGCAAAACTTGTAATTGCAGCAAGAACTGACCATGGACCATCAAACACCTTAGAAGCCAGTTGTATAATTGCAATCACGACCAACCCCAGGGCTGCTGCTCTAAGACCTGCCATTGCGCCTCCCAGATATGAGTTGTCATCTATCGATGCAAATCCTCTTGCTATAAGAAGTATTATAATGAACGACGGTAGAATAACGCCAAAGGTCGCAACAACAGAGCCGAGAAGCCCTCGTTTCCTAAAGCCGATAAATGTTGCCAGATTAACCGCGACAACACCGGGCAGACCTTGGCACACGGATACTATATCTATAAACTCGTCGTTATCAAACCATCCTTTGTCTTCAACTATCGTTTGTCGAAGAAGCGGAAGCATCGCAATGCCTCCGCCTATCGTAAAAATACCTAATTTGAAAAAAACAGAAAAAAGTTCAAGCAGCATATTAATGTGAATTCATCGTCTCCTCTGACAATCTGGAGAAGAAGCATCTTCCATCTCCTTCAAGATCTACAAGAGCTTTTGCTTTTGCAACTGCTTCTTCTGCCGTTAATATCTCATGATCCTCTTCGCGACGCAGTTTATACTCTACCTTGTTCTCAGCCGCCAGCTTACCAACAGTTATCCTTATAGGAATTCCAATAAGGTCAGCATCGTTGAATTTAACTCCCGGTCTTTCCTCTCTGTCATCAACAAGGACTTCAACCCCTTGCATCTCCAGCTTCTTCTCTATATCGGCAGCAAGGTTTAATTGAGCCTCGTTGTTTGAATTGATAACTGTGACAATAACATGATAAGGAGCCGTGGCCATAGGCCAAATAATCCCTTTTTCATCATGGTGCTGTTCAACAATAGCCTGCATGGTTCTTGTTACGCCGATTCCATAACATCCCATCCAGTAATAGCAATCTTCTCCGTTAACATCCTTAAATGTAGCGTTCATTGACTCAGAGTACTTCTGACCAAGCTTGAACACCTGTCCTACTTCGATGCCTCTTCTGAATTTAACAGGCTCACCGCAGTGTGGACAAGCATCTCCCTCTTGGAGTTTTTTGATGTCTGCTACTATATCTCCCGTATAGTCTCTTCCATAGCACACATTAAGCATATGATGATCCTCTTGGTTTGCTCCGGCACACATGTTAACTGTATCAACCAATTCGGAATCAACTACGATAATGCAATTCTTGAGACCAACCGGACCGGTAAAGCCTCCTACACTGCCTGTCAGAGAACCCATTGCTATCTCATCTGCAAACTCAATATAATGCTCAGGAACATTAAGAGCATTAACGAGCTTAATCATATTAGCCTGGCGGTCCCCTCTTATAAATGCTGCTACGTAGTCTTTTGGCTGTAAATCATTATCGTAAACAACAAACAATAGGGCTTTTATTGACTTTTCAACAGGTAAATCGAGGTATTCGCATACAGCCTCAATAGTCTTTGTTCCCGGTGTTAAAACAACCTCTGTAGGCTTCATTTCTTCCTTTGCTGGTTCTTCGTCAGCAAACTCTGCTCTTTCAACTGTAGCTGCCATACCGCAGTTATCGCAATAGAGAATATCCGACTCACCCCAGTCACTCAGTGCTGAAAACTCATGAGATTTACTTCCTCCTATTGGACCGTTATCAGCCTCTACAATCCTATAGTCAAGGTCGCAGCGCGTAAAGATTTTTTCATACGCATGGTACTGTCTCATATAAGCTGTATGTAAATCCTCTTCTGTAGCATCGAATGTATACGCATCCTTCATAAGAAACTCTCTAGTCCTAAGCAGTCCATATCTTGGACGGGCTTCATCTCTGAATTTGAACTGACTATGGTAAAGAGAGAACGGCAACTCTTTGTATGATGACCATTCTTTTCTTACAAAATCAGTAAACATCTCCTCACAAGTAGGGTTCAGTACGAAATCATTGTTGTTTCTATCCTGAATTCTCCATAGCTCAGGGCCGTATGCGTACCATCTTCCTGTTTCTTTCCAAAGTTCTCCGGGATTGACGTGTGGCATAAAGATTTCCTGACAGTCAACATAATCCATTTCCTGTCTTACTATTTCTTCAACCTTTCTAACCGTTCTCCATCCTAGCTTTGGATACATGTACAAGCCGGCAGCCTCCTGCTTTATCATATTGGCTCTTACAAGCAGCTTATGGCTTTCGAGAACAGCATCTGTAGGTGCTTCTCTAAGCGTCTTAAGGTGCATTTTGGATAATCTCATTATTAAAATCTCCCTTCTATTGCACAGGTCGCGATTGCCGCGATTCCTTCTCTTCTTCCTGTAAATCCGAGTCCTTCTTCTGTTGTTGCTTTGATGTTGATAGCGGTCTCGGCTATGCCAAGTGTCTTGGCAATATTTTCTGTCATCTGTTTATTGTAAGGTGCGATCTTGGGGGCTTGTGCGATTATTGTCACATCGATATTGTTAATCACAGCATCTCCTATTAACCTCTTTACTTCCGCAAGTAACTTGAGTGAATCAGCACCCTTATATCTGTCATCATTATCGGGAAAATGCCTCCCTATGTCACCCATGCCCGCCGCTCCGAGCAGAGCATCCATAATGGCGTGGGTTGCGACATCGGCATCTGAATGTCCCATCAGTCCCATCTCACTGGGGACTGGAGTCCCACAGAGTATCAAGGCTCTCCCGGGGACCAGTTTGTGAACATCATACCCTGTTCCTACTCTTGTAGTCATAAGTATATCCTCTTGTGTTGTTATTTTGTTATTGCTTCTCGCTCCCAGAACGATAGCAACCTCAAATCCCGCATACTCCATAATAGATGCATCATCAGTTCCTATATATCCTTCCCTGTCTGCAATCTCGTAAGCGGACAGAATATTTGAAAGAACGAATGTCTGCGGGGTTTGAACATTATACACCAACTGTCTGTCAACAACGGTACTTCCAATTATAGGGTATCGACGGTCATCATTCAACGATGATTCCTTGATTTTTTGATTGTTTTTGTCTGAGATAATTCGAACAGAATCTATAGAAGGAACGGCAGTTACAACAGCACCGTGCTCCTCGGCTACCCTTATGTTTTCTTCTATAATATCTCCTGTTATCCCCGGTCTTGCAGCATCATGTATCAAAACAAGGGTTTCATCCGCATTAACGCATTCGTTCATAAGATTCTTTTCTATGTAAAAAAGGCCTGCCTTAACAGAATCAGCTCTTTCTTTGCCTCCATTCACAATAAAAATATCCTTGCCTGTCTCCTCTCGAACCACATCAAGTATATCTTCATATTTTTTGTCCAGCTTACCTCCAGGCGGAGAAACAACTACAACAGAATCCATTCTGTCAAGTTCACAAAACCTCTTTGCTGCGGTGGCAAGCACAGTCGAGCTACCATAGGACATCAGCTGTTTTGGCAATAAAGAATTCATGCGACTCCCGCTTCCGGCCGCAACTAACACTGTATATACCTTGCTATATTTCATATTTCACTTTCCTCAGTTATAAAAAGGGTCGAATCCATATCCGCTTATCGCTTAGATGTGAGATTCGACCAAATCATCTGCTTCTTCCATTGTGTAGCCCCCTGAATAAATGAGCTCACTTTGCAGTATCTGTTTTGCAGTGCTTAGGAGTGTTTTCTCTCCTGTTGACAGTGGCTTGGCTCTATCCTTCCTTACTAGATTCCTTACGACTGCAGCCACTTCCATAATATCACCCGTCTGGATTCTTTCTGTATTCTCCCTATATCTTTTGTTCCAGTTGGGATTCATTTCTTCTGTCTCGTCCTTAAGCACATCTATTACTTCGTCTATTCTGGATTGATCTATTACAGCTCTCACTCCGAGTTTTTCACAGTTGTCAACGGGGACGGAGGCTTTCATCCGGCAATACGGCAAATTTACACAATAAAATTTACGGCTCTCACCTAGAAAGTCCTTCTCGACTATATCAGTGATAATTCCCGCACCATACATTGGATATACAATTTGATCTCCTGTTTTAAATTCGAACATCTTCCCTCCCGTGGCTATTATTATAGCCTTTTTAAAAAGAAAAATCAACTTGTAAAAAGTTGTAATTGTATCATTACTCTATAGACTTGTCAACATTGTTTTGTATGTTGCTTATAGACTATTTAGATTTGGTTATGATATAATTTTTCTAACTTTAGCGAATACGCTGCGATTGAATTCGCTACTATAAAATCTGTAATATGTACACTTAAAGTCATTCACAAAATAACTTAGGATGGAGGATAGAATCCTATGAAAAAACTTCTTATAGTTGATGATGAAGATAAAATCCGCGAGGTCATACGAGAGTACGCCGAGTTCAGCGGATATGCTGCAGAGGAAGCAGCGGACGGAATGAGCGCTATCGGCATGGTCAAACTCAATGATTATGATCTAATCCTAATGGATATCATGATGCCAAAGCTTGACGGTTTCAGCGCAGTTAAGGAGATTCAGAAAATTAAGAGCATCCCGGTAATTATGCTTTCTGCAAGAGGCGAGGAGTACGATAAGTTGTTCGGCTTCGA
>JAAYIA010000082.1 GCA_012735145.1 Clostridiales bacterium
AAACAAAAAGCATTCCAAGTCCAAGCCAATCAATATGTGCAAGAGGACTGATTGAAAGCCTTCCTTGCCTCCTTGGTGTTGGATCGCCCAGCTTGTCGGACATCCATGCGTGAGCAAATTCATGCATACTGATTCCCAAAACAACACCCGGAATAATTAACAATTTAGTAGCAGTCATATATTGAAAATCCTTTCATATTTCATAGTTCGCCTTTTATCTAATAATTATCAAGAAACGAAGAATTTATATGTTGATAGAAATTCTTATCAAGTATTTCTATGTTTACAATATCTCTGTCAGAAGTCTTGAAATTGATTCTAAAGCTTTTTCCCATACACTTATATTTGCCCTATCTTCAGCTGTATAACCCCTTGAACAAAGCATATCTTTCTCAAACTGTTCGTTCATATTTTTCGTAGCAATTTCATCATATATGAAAGCGTTAGTCTCAAAGTTTAATTTAAAGCTTCTAATGTCAAAATTTGAAGATCCTACTGTACATACTTCCCCATCTACTGTCATTGTTTTTGCATGCAGAAATCCATTTTCATATATATATATCTTTGCACCTTCAGTGATTAATCTTCCTGCATTATATAGAGTAGTGCGATATACAAAGGGATGATCCGGCATAGAAGGTATCATTATTTTAACATCTATACCCGATCTTGCAGCTATTGCGAGAGACTCGAGCATAGGCTCATCAGGAACCAGATATGGTGTTTGTATATATATGCTTTTTTTTGCCCCCGCAATCATTTTCATCATTGCACGCTTGATTTCTTCTTTGGGTGATTCTGGTCCACATGAAACGATTTGAATAGGAATTTCACCGTATCTTTCTTTGTAGGCGTGCTTAACAGATTGCTCAAAAACATTTAGCTTTTCTTTGGATGAGTATCTCCAATCGAGATAAAATCTAGCATTAAGCGAAACAAGAGCATTACCTCTTATTATCAACTGTGTATCCCTCCAATATCCAAACTTCTTCTTGTATCCCAGATACTCTTTAGCAATATTAAAGCCTCCTATATAAGCGATTTCATTATCTATAATAACGATTTTGCGATGGTTACGATAATTTATTTTAAAGTACAAGTTTCTTATAAAAGGTTTAAAGAAGAATGAGTATTGACCTCCTGCCTTCTTAAAATCTCTTAACTCTCTTCTACCGATGCTTCTACTTCCAAGTGCATCGACCATCAGCCTTACCTTAACACCTTCTTTTGCTTTTTCGGTCAGAAGATTGATTAATTTTCTTCCTACAAAATCATCTTTGATTATATAATAACATACCTTTATAGTATGCTTAGCGTTCTTGATATCCTCACATAAACGATCGAACATTTCTTTTCCGTCATATATGAAATCAACACTGTCGTTATCAGTCAAAAATGAACCTGCATAATCAAGGTTCATTGTAATCATGCTTCGCCAGATGTTTAAGGTATCATCATCGGAATCGCTTATCACCTTAGTAACTAATTCTTTTTGCCATTTTAGCAGAGTATCTCTTTCGATTTCCTCATCTTCGGTCATTTTAAAAATCTTCTGCCTTGCTATGTTCTGTGATAGGACAAAATAAAAAATTTGACCTATTACCGGAAGAATAAATAATAGCATAATCCATGCCATTGTTGCCGAAGGACTCTTGGAGTTGTCAATAAATATCAAACCAAAGGCAATAATAAAATTCACAATGTATATAACAACCATCACCTGCGATAAAGTTATAAAATCGCTTATGATACTAATGTTTCCAAGCATGCTCTCTATCATTATAAAGTTCTTCCTTCAAGACTAAATGTTTTTGCGCCGGTAATAAGTACCGGAACTATCGTTCCCTCAATTTCATCGAGGGACAAATCGGAGGTGAAGTTAACAAGCTTAAAATCATCTGTCCTTCCTGTATAGCGATTCTTATCGTTTTTACTTATTCCCTCTACCATAACACCATATTCTTTATCAATATATCTTTGGTTTTTTTCTAAGCTTATTTTATTGATTAAACTAACGAGTCTATTAAACCTTTCGTGTGCAGTTTGTTCCGATATCATATTCTCAAATTTTGATGCAGGAGTTCCCGTTCTAGGAGAATAAATAAATGTAAAAGCCGAGTCGTATCTGACTTTTTTTACAATATCTAATGTTTTTTGAAAATCCTCTTCGGTTTCACCCGGAAATCCAACTATTATATCTGTCGATATTGTTATATCAGGAACTGTTTTTCTAAGTTTATCAATGATATTCAGATATTTTTCAACATCATAGTGTCTGTTCATTCTCTTCAAAATAGTATCGCTCCCCGATTGAATTGGAAGATGTATGGTTTTACACAGCTTATTGCAAGATGCAAAACAATCTATCATTTTGTCGGAAATATCCTTGGGATGAGATGTCATAAATCTTATTCTTTTTATCCCTGATATTTTGTTTACTTCCTGTAAAAGATCGGCAAAATCATAGCCCGCAAGGTCTTTATATGAATCAACATTCTGACCAAGAAGCATAACTTCCAGGACACCATTCTCTGCGAGACAAGTAATTTCAGAAACAATGTTTTCAAGGCTTCTGCTTTTTTCTCTGCCTCTTGTATATGGAACTACACAATACGTGCAGAAATTATTGCATCCATATATTATATTGACAAGAGCCTTATGCTTGTAAAGCCTCTTTGGCTTAATTGTTATTTCGTCAATTTCGGGATTGTTTGAGACAATTGCGAATTGTTTTTCCCCAGTTTCTAACCTTTTCTTAATCAAATCGGGAAACATCCCTATATTTTGCGTTCCAAAGACGATGTCCACCCATGAGAACTGTTTTTTAATCTTCTCGACTATATGAGGTTGCTGTGGCATACATCCACAAACACATAAGATGAAATCCCGATTATTTTGTTTTCTTTTTTTAAACTGGCCAAGTACACCAAAGAATCTTTTATCTGCGTTTTCTCGAACACTACATGTATTCATTACAACAATATCTGCATCATCAGAACTTTCAGAACAAACATAGTCATTAGCCTCAAGTAATCCGGCTATATTTTCTGAATCGTGTTCATTCATTTGACATCCGTAAGTAATAATGTGATATTTTTTCATCTATTGAAGCTCATCCTTTTTATCTCTTGACATCAGTGCTATTAAAGCTGTATCTGCTGTCACCTCACCGTTAAGTATTCCATTGGTAAACTTACAAATAGGCATTTCAACATCATATTTTTCAGCAAGTTCCACAATAGCTCCTGCAGTAAAATATCCTTCAACTACAGAGCCAACTCTTTCTACAGCTTCATTAACATCTAGCCCTAATCCTATCATCAGACCACATCTTCTGTTACGAGATAAGTTAGTCGAACATGTAACAATAAGGTCACCTATCCCCGAGAGACCGGAAAATGTGTCTCGGTTAGCTCCCATTGCATCTCCGAGTCTCTTAATCTCATGAATAGCCCTTGTCATTAAAGCTGCTCTTGCATTACTTCCAAGCTTCATTCCATCGGAGATACCGGTAGTAATGGCTATAACATTTTTGACTGCTCCGGCAATCTCGACTCCCAGCATATCATCTTGTGTGTATACTCTAAAGTGATCCGACATAAATGTGTCCTGTATAATTTCCGCAGCGGCTTTGTTTTTGGAAGCAACAACAACACCTGCAGGA
The DNA here is from genome assembly GCA_012735145.1 of Clostridiales bacterium. Classification (GTDB taxonomy): domain Bacteria; phylum Bacillota; class Clostridia; order Peptostreptococcales; family Anaerovoracaceae; genus Crickella. The sequence goes on from JAAYIA010000082.1 coordinate 3,665, forward strand.
AGATTTCTTGCTAACTCTTCTGCGTGGGACGGTCCGGAAAGAGTCGCATAGGTTACATTAGGAATAGTATCAGCTGCTACCTCAGAAAGTCTTTTGAGTGTTTTTTGCTCTATACCTTTTGCAAGGTTAACAGCTATAGCACCATCTTCAATATATTTTGAAGTTTTTTTCGATACTTCTCTAAACTTTTGAGTAGGCACAGCATAAACTATAATATCTTTGCCTTTGACAGCTGTTCTAATATTATTTGTGTAGGTTATCTTATCGCTAAGAATTACATAAGGCAGATAATGATCATTCATCCTTGTTTTTTTCATAAGGTTAATAGCATCTTTATTCCTTCCATATAAGGTAACTTGATGTCCATTATATGTAAGCAAATTAGCTATTGCTGTTCCGAAAGAACCATTGCCGATAACACCTATCTTCTTCTTGTTTTCACCAAGACTTGGTATTTTGACATCAGCAAAGTAATCCATTGGTTCCGGTTCCGGTCTTATTCCTTCTTGTGTCTGTGCTGTAACTAACGAAGGTTCTTGTGTTGCTTCGGCAGCAATAGGGGATTCTCCACTTTCCATATCATTAAACTCCTGATTATTATTAAGAATATTTTTTTTCTCTTCGCTTGTTATTACTGAGTCTTTTTTGACATTGACATCTGTCTTTATATTTCCTTGAT
>JAAYIA010000083.1 GCA_012735145.1 Clostridiales bacterium
AGAATAAATAAGAGGTCTACCTAAAAAGGTATACCTCTTATTATTTGTTTCATTATTGAATTAAGATTTGTTTGCAATATGCATACTTCTATTATTTGTTGATCTGTGCAGCAACTTCTGCAGCAAAGTCTTCTTCTTTCTTTTCGAGTCCCTCGCCTACTTCGTATCTTTCCATGGATACGATTTCTATACTTTTGCCAAGTTCTTCTGCTGCCTCTGCAACATACTGTTTAACGCTCTTGTCGCTATCCTTAACAAAAGATTGCTCTGTAAGGCAGACCTCTTTGAGTTCCTTCTGGATTTTGCCATCAACGATTTTATCAGCTATTTCAGGCTTCTTTCCCTCGTGGATAACAGCTTCCCTAAGAATCTCTTTTTCTTTCTCAATCCAGTCTGCTGCAACATCAGCCGCACTTACGAACTTAGGTGCCATCGATGCTATCTGCATAGCGATATCCTTACCAACCGGTTCAATTTCATTCCAAAGAGCTTCTGTCTTAAGGCCAACAATAGCTCCGATTCTTCCGCCACCGTGAATATATCCGATATACTTAACTCCATCGTCTTCCATCTTGGAGAATCTTCTGATATTCATGTTCTCACCGATTCTGGCAATTTTGTCAGTCAGAACCTCTTTAACCTTAGCTCCGTCAAGATCTCCTTCAAGGAAATCTTCAATTGTATTCTCTACCTTATCAAGAGCTTGCTTAGCAAGTCTCTCAACAAACTGTACAAACTCTTCATTCTTGGATACAAAGTCTGTCTCTGAGTTTACTTCGACCATTGCAGCCTTAGTATGATCCTCGTTAAAGTCCATTCTTACGAGTCCTTCTGCTGCAACTCTGCTTGACTTCTTCTGAGCTTTGAGAATTCCATTCTCTCTCAGCCAGTCTGCTGCTTTACTGATATCGCCATCAACAGCTACGAGTGCTTTCTTGCAGTCCATCATTCCGGAACCTGTCAGATCACGTAACTCTTTAACCATTTTTGCGGTTATTCCAGCCATATTTTCCTCCTTGTATTATGTGTATTACTTATTTATTTATTGTTCTTAAATCTCTGTCTCCGGAGTTTCGTCTCCATCCTCATCTTCAACATTCTCGGCAGGGGTTTCTGATGCAGGAGCTTCTTGGAAACTCTCACCCTGCTTTGATTCAATAATAGCATCTGCCATGGTACTTGTAATCAGCTTTACTGCTCTGATTGCATCGTCATTTGCAGGGATTATATAGTCAACATCATCCGGGTCACAGTTAGTATCAACCATGCCTATAACCGGAATATCGAGGATTCTTGCTTCCTTGACAGCGATTTTTTCTTTCTTAGGATCGACAACAAAAATTGCACCAGGCATTCCCTTCATATCCTTGATTCCACCAAGGTACTTTTCAAGCTTATCTGCTTCCGCAATAAGCTTCAGTGCTTCTTTTTTTGCATATTTATTGATAGTTCCATCAGCTTGCATTTCTCTGATCTCTGCGAGTCTGTCAATTCTCTTGCTGATAGTCTTATTGTTGGTTAGCATTCCGCCCAGCCATCTCTCGTTAACAAAATACATTCCACATCTCTCAGCCTCATCTTTAATAGCTGCCTGAGCCTGCTTCTTTGTTCCTACGAATAGAATAGGTTTTCCTGTTTCTGCTATTTTTCTTATGCAATCATAAGCTTTGTCAATCAGACCAAGCGTCTGCTGCAAATCGATAATATAGATTCCGTTTCTCTCTGTGAAGATATAAGGAGCCATCTTAGGGTTCCATCTTCTTGTCTGATGTCCGAAGTGAACACCTGCTTCCAATAACTGTTTCATTGATACTACTGACATTTTCTTACCTCCGGTTAAATAACATCCATTACGGAATTCGACCTTAAACCCTGAATATCGGGCACCGCAGTCAACCGTAATGTGACTAATATAAAATCTTGCGTATTTTGCACGCCCAATTATTATAAAGTTTACCTCTTACTAATGCAAGGACTTATTTAAAATATACGAAATTCTCTTAGAATTCGAGACTTACTCTTACGAAACTCTTCTCTTTTCTTTCATTATATATATTCATGTACCTATCTATATATGCATATGACAAGTGTATCTGAACAATTTGACGAGCTTACGATTCTATCGTTCGGATTCATAACCTAATATATATTTACATGCCCTGTTTTACCTTGTATTTTTTTTTATTCTTATCGTATCAGATTGTTAAATAATTGATCTGACAATATAATGTAAAAGTAATAGCGTTGGAAAGATGCCGTTACAGCATCTTCTTTATTATTGTTTATCGTATTAATACTAAGAAAGAAAGGGTTTGTACTTATGGAAAAGTTCTTCAAGCTTAAGGAACACAATACCGACGTGAGAACAGAGGTCATTGCCGGTGCGACAACGTTCCTATCGATGGTTTACATTCTTGCCGTAAATCCAAGCATCTTATCGGCAGCCGGAATGGACAGTGCATCTGTGTTCACAGCCACGGCCATCTCCGCCGCTGCAGCTACGCTTATGATAGCCTTCTATGCCAATTATCCTGTTGCTCTTGCTTCGGGTATGGATCTCAACGCTTATTTTGCGTTTAATGTATGTCCTATGATTGGAACCGACAGACCTTGGGAAGTAGCTCTTGCAGCAATCCTGTGTGAAGGTATTCTTTTCGTTCTATTATCGTTTACAAATTTCAGAGAATCTCTTGTGAACGATATTCCGACTAACTTAAAGGCCTCCATATCCGTTGGTATCGGGCTCTTTATTGCAGTTATAGGCCTTAAGAGCTCCGGCGCTGTAACCGTAACGACTGAGGGCGGAATTGCTCTTGGCAATCTGCTTAGTGCAGCTACATGTCTGTCTATCGTAGGCATTCTGATTATCGCTTTCCTTACACATAAAGGCGCTAAAGGTGGTATTTTCTATGGAATACTTATCACTTGGCTCCTTGGAATTATTGCTCAGGCAATTGGATGGTATAAGCCGGATCCGGCAGCAGGGATTTACAGCGTATATCCTAGCTTTGCATTTTCCGGAGTGAAACTCAACTATCTATTTGCATTTGACTTCACATGGATTCGTGAAAATGCTCTTAAATTCATTGTTGTAGTATTTTCTTTCCTCTATGTTGATATTTTCGATACTGTCGGAACTCTTATCGGTGTTGCTTCCAAAGGCGAATTACTGGATGAAGATGGCAATCTGCCTCGTGCAAAGGAAGCCCTCCTCTCCGACGCCTTTGGAACATGTGTTGGTGCATGCCTCGGAACTTCCACAGTTACTTCTTTTGTCGAATCATCAGCAGGAGTAGCCGTAGGCGGTAGGACTGGTCTTACATCGGTTGTAACAGGTCTACTCTTCATCGTATCTCTTGTTCTGTCACCGCTATTCCTATCTGTACCTGCCTTTGCAACAACACCGGCTCTTGTGTATGTAGGCTACCTTATGATGACACAGATCAAAAATGTTAAGTTTGAGGATGCTCCAATGTCCGATATTATCTCAGCTTTCCTTGCCATCATAATGATGCCTTTCACATCATCAATAGCTAATGGCATCATGTTCGGTATGCTTTCCTTCATTATATTAAGAGTCCTTGAAGGTAGAATTAAGGATATCAAGCCTGTAATGTGGATTTCCGGACTTTTGTTTATTACCTATATATTCGTCGGTTAAGCTTCAGACACAGGTATCAATAAGGTTTGATATAAAAGATTTTAAAAATCTATATTATAAAAGCTTCCGGCAGGAGAAGATTCTCTTGCCGGATATTTTATTTCGATAATGTTATTTCCCTAATCTTATAATTTAATTATTTTTCTTTGCATAATATTATCTTTTAATTATTTTTCTTCGTTCAATATCGCCCTCGCATCTCTCACAATGCCTTGTATATTTTCTCTCTTAACAAGATTAGTTCCACTTTCTATCCTATCTTGCATTTTTCTTGCTTCGCTCTGAGAATCTTTTGTGCTGCCCGATATAAGAACTTTTTTCATCACATACATGAGAAGTTTGTCCAAGCCGGTTATATTCATCGGATTGTAGGATCCTTCCAGTATATATAGGAGCACTCTATTGTCATTCCTTGGGTCGATTTTTCCTATACTGAAGTTCCATACCTGCATATAATTCTCAGCAGACGGATATGCAATTCCTACACCAAAAACTACAAGTTTCTGTAATATTTCTTCATGGAGATATTTGCTGAATTTGTCAAAGTTGACTATACCGCTTCCTCTTATCCATCCCCCATATATTATACAGTCGTACTCATATAAATTGATTTTCTCAATTTCTTCGAATGAAACAGCCTCACAGTCAAGATCTTCTGCTATCCACTCCGCATATCGCTTTGTACTCCCTCTTTTTGACGAAAATATTACTATAACTTTCTTCATATTATATATATCCTTATTTTAACGTGAACTTTATTAACGATTAGTTTTTTATATTATCTTCACCCAGTAATTTGATAAGCTTTTCCTTGAGTTCATCCGTAAAATTCACTCTGCTATCCTTGCCGGCTTTCACGACGTTACCTTGTGGCAGATATACAAACACATCTCTGTCACCGGGATAAAGAGAGAACATATCTGTCAATCTCATAAGTATTCCTTTATTATCCCCGTGTGCTTGCAGGACATCTTCTGTAACCCTTAGTTTAATTGGCTCACAAAAACTTTCTTGTGAAGGTGACGACTGTCTTTGAACCCGCATATTACGAAAATCTTCGTTTTTGCTTCGACCATAGAAAACAGCTGTTTCTTTCTTTAGCTCACCTATTCTGTCTATAGACACTATATCGTCAATCAGCAGCTCCGCCTCGCTTTCGTCTTTAAAACTTACCTTACCTGACACTCCAATTATAGAGTCATTACTTATAAGCTGACGCCTTTTCGCATAAACCTTAGGAAAGGCCACCATACTTATAATCCCCTCAAAATCTTCAAGATCCAGTCTTGCCATTTCTTGAGATCTTCTCGTAATAATAGTTTTAACTCCCGAGACCAAGCCCGCCATTACTACTGTGTCACCATCATTAAACTTTGAAGTATTCACGGTAATTTTTTCATCTTCCCCGTCTAAAGAGGAAAATTCATCGCCGGCTGCTATCAAGTCATTTGATGTTGCCGTTATGTTGTTCTCAACAAGACTCTTGTAGTCATCGAGAGGGTGACCGGATAAATATACTCCTATCATTTCTTTCTCCATGAACATCAGCTCTCCCTTGCTAAAATTTTCTACCCTTGGCAAAGGTGGAGTTGCTTTGACCGAATCTTTAAAATCATCTATCTGAAAAAGACTCATCTGATTGGCGTCTGTCGTCCTTGCAACCTTCTGCGCTCTTTGTACAGCTTCATCACTTATAGCCATCAAAACTGCCCTATTGGGATTGATGTCATCAAATGCGCCCGCTCGTATAAGAGATTCTATTGCCTTACGATTCAGTTCTTTGGCATCAACAACTCCGATTAACTCATAGAAATCACAGGTTTCGCAAACCGCTTCTCTGGCTTTAATCAATGCCTCGATAATTCCTGTTCCTACGTTCTTAACACATAGAAGACCGAATCTTATTTTTCCATCTTCAACGCTGTAATTCGCTTGACTCTTCATCACCGAAGGGGGAAGAAGCTCGACTCCCATATCTCTGCAATTTCTGACATAATCAGCAGTATGTTTTGCATCACCCGCAACACTTGTCATAAGAGCCGCCATAAACTCTACAGGGTAATGACATTTTAAGTATGCTGTTTCATACGAAATTACAGCGTACGCAGCCGCATGCGACTTATTGAATGCGTAGGCAGCAAAGGTAACCATATCTTCAAATATAGCTTCGGCTGCTTTCTTTTCAATCCCATTTGCAATGCACCCTCTGATTGCAGGTGTACCATCAGAATCGTCTTTGCCATAGATGAAATACTCTTTTTCCTCAAGCATAACATCCATCTTTTTCTTGCTCATAGCACGGCGAACGAGATCTGATCTGCCGAAGGAATATCCTCCCAATTCTCTAACTATCTGCATTACCTGTTCTTGATATATCAAGCATCCATATGTAACACCAAGGATTGATTCAAGATTCGGATCGATATACTGAATGTTTTCAGGATTTTTCTTATTCTCAATATACTTTGGAATTGAGTCCATAGGTCCGGGCCTATAAAGGGCAATTCCTGCCACAACATCCTCAAAGCATGACGGTTTAAGATTTCTCATGAAGTCCGTCATTCCACCGCTCTCAAGCTGAAACACTCCCTTGGTATTCCCATCCGCAATCATCTTGTATACTTCAGGGTCATCATATCCGAGCTGAGACCAATCAATATGAGCACCATGATTTTCTTCAATCATTTTGAGGGCATCTCGAATAACGGTAAGGTTTCTTAGTCCGAGAAAATCCATCTTAAGGAGGCCCAGCTCCTCAATTGTAGTCATGTTGAATTGTGTAGCCACACCCTTATCCGATGAATAAAGCGGAACATACTCATCTAGCGGAAGCTTGGAAATAACAATTCCCGCTGCATGTGTAGAGGCATGTCTTGGCAAGCCTTCCAGCGCTATGGATGTATCAAGAATTTGTTTGACCATAGGCTCTCTTTCGTAACGTTCTCTTAAGTCACGATTGATATCCATTGCCTTTGCTATTGTCATTCCAAGCTCATTGGGTATTGCTTTTGCTATTTCATCGCCCTCTGCGTATGTAGCATTGAGAGCCCTTGCAACATCACGAACCGCTGCTTTTGCCTTGAGTGTTCCGAATGTAATGATTTGAGAAACTTTATTCTTACCATACTTTTCAATTACATAATCAATAACCTCCTGCCTTCTTTCTATACAGAAATCTATATCTATATCAGGCATACTGATTCTCTCCGGATTAAGGAATCTCTCAAAAATTAGGTTATACTTAATAGGATCAATCTCTGTAATATCGAGGCTGTACGCAACAATACTGCCTGCTGCTGAACCTCTACCCGGTCCTACCATGATTCCTTTCTTCTTTGCAAAGTCTATAAAATCCCAAACAATCAGAAAGTATTCGACATATCCCATATTTTCGATAACACTCAGCTCGGTCTCAAGTCTTTCTCTATACACGCTATTGGTATCCATAGCTGATTTTCCATATCGCCTAACCAAACCATCGTAACAAAGCTTCCTAAGATATTCTTCTCCAGTCATATCTGTAGGCACCTCATATTCGGGCAGATGGTACTCACCAAATTTAAAATCAACATTGCATCTATCAGCAATTTCTTGTGTTCGATAGACTGCATCAACATTATCCGGGAACAATTCTATCATTTCCTGTTCTGACTTCAGGTAAAACTCATCATTTTCAAATCTCATCCTATTTTCATCATCTACGGATGTTTGAGTCTGAACACACATCAGTATATCTTGTGCCTTTGCATCTTCACGCCTTATGTAATGTGAATCATTAGTTGCAACAAGGGGCACTCCTATATCCTTAGAAAGTTTGTTAAGCCCCTCCATTACTTTTTCATCCTCACTTAGATAATGATTTTGTATCTCTAAGAAGAAGTTGCCTTCACCAAATATTTCTAGATATTCCAAAGCCTCTCTTCTTGCCCCATCATAGTCATTATTGATCAGAAACCTGGAAACATTACCTGCCAGGCATCCTGAAAGACATATAATTCCTTCGCTATGTTGTCTCATCAGTTCCTTATCAACTCTCGGCTTAAAATAGAAGCCGTCAGTATAACTTGTTGACACCATTTTAACGAGACTTCTATACCCCGTCTGATTTTCCGCCAGTAATATAAGATGTCCGGAGTATCTGTCTTTATCAATATCTTTGTCTTGGAGCGTTCTTGCAGCGACATAGACTTCACAACCGATAATGGGCTTAATTCCTACCTTCTTGCAAGACTTGTAGAAATCAATTACGCCAAACATCTGACCGTGATCAGTAATAGCCAGTGCATTCATTCCAAGGCTTTTGGCATATTCTGGTAATTCTGATATCCTCGACATCCCGTCGAGCAAGCTATATTCTGTATGTAGATGAAGATGTGTAAACATTTATATAATATCCCTGTTTCTTTGTTGTCCTCTATATAGGTAATCTCATGGCTTATTTCAAATTAAATGAATTATACCACAAATAGTTTATCTCTCCGTACTTCACAAAATTATCACATTCCTATTGACTAATTCTTGACAATACTTTAGAATATACACGTACAAGGTAGGAGACTTGATCGGGGAAGGACTCTACTAATTAAAACGGTAATATCAGTAATTATAATTTATGGAGGTTATTATTATGTTGATGGCACTCAAAGGACTATGCGTTGTGGGCATGATCCTAAACGTTGTTCTCGTACTTACGCAGAACAAGAAAAACTTGCAAACCGAAGAAGGTAAAGCTAATTGGGAATTCGGAAAAAAGCACTGGGTTTATAACTCAATCGTTGGTTTCATAGCTAACTTCTTTGACACTCTGGGAATAGGTTCATTTGCAACATCATCAGCAATGTTCAAGTTTGGTAAGTCAATTCATGACGTTGACATTCCTGGAACTCTGAACGTAGGTGACACATTCCCTGTTTGTCTCGAAGCATTCCTTTTCTTTGGATTCGTAGAAGTTGAAACAATCACTCTGCTTCTCATGCTGGCAGCTGCAATTGTTGGTTCCATCGTAGGTGCAAAATTTGTAAACAACCTGAACGCACAGGGAGTAAGAGTTGCGATGGGTATTGGACTCTTCATCCTTGGTGTTGTTATGGCACTAAGACAGCTCGGCATTGGACCTTTTGGTGTTTCTGGAGAAGCTCTTGGTCTTACAGGTGTTAAGCTCATCATCGGTGTTGTTGTGAACTTCATACTTGGCGGACTTATGTGCATCGGAGTTGGACTCTACGCACCTTGTATCGCTCTAGTATCCGTACTCGGAATGAATATTGGAGCTGCATTCCCTATCATGATGGGATCATGCGCTTACCTGATGGCATTTGGTAACGGACCTCAGTTCGTTAAAGCTAACAGATATGACATGGTTTGTACTCTCTGTCAGATGATAGCCGGAGCAGTCGGCGTACTTGTTGCTTACTTCGTAGTTAAGTCAATGCCACTCGATATTCTGTTCTGGGTTGTACTCGTAGTAGTATTTATCACATCAATCATGTTCTTCCGTGACTACGCAAAGGCAAAGAAAGCATAAGCACGTAATCGAAAGAATTGAATTCAAGTTGTATAGACATATTTGAACAATATAAAAAGGAGGCTCCCGAGCCTCCTTTTTTATTGCTTTATTAATCCATTATTTCCTACGAACAGACTTAAGCCTCTGTTAAGAATATTGATTCTACAAGAGGTCTGAGGTTATCTGGGTCCATTCCATCATACCCTTTTTCAAATCTCTCTTTCATAATATGCATATCCTCTTCGGTCAATCCTTCATACATAGTTGAGGACATCGCATAAAGTGAGGCTTTATCTACCGACTTCAGGTTGCTAGGATCATATTTTCCGGCCAGATAGAAGAATTTTAAAACATCATTATTACAAGAATTCTGCTGCCGTAGCCTATTGATATACATTTCTGATTCGGCTGGTCCTATTCCAACTCCAACTATATACAGATTCTTATCCTTCAAATTAAAGTTGTCATAGTTCTGCCTTAACATCATA
>JAAYIA010000084.1 GCA_012735145.1 Clostridiales bacterium
GGATGAGGAGAAGTTGCTTGTCCTTCCGACCAATGATGAGAAGACGATAATAGATGAGATTAAGAAATGTGATACTGATAATATCTACTTGATAACCTTAATGTACCAGTTTGAATCTTTGGCAAAGTATGTAAGACAAGACGGCAATTAACATATTAGGAGATAATACGGATGAATGATTTTAGCACTTTTAAGAGCGTAAGGACAAAATCAAATAGGCAGAGTGACTTTGTTTCCAATGTTTCAGATGTTCCTGTGCAGGATATACAGATTAACACTCAGGCGGATATGCAAAGAGAAGAAACCAAAACTCTGAATATACTTTGGCTTTATCCTGATATCATGAATATACATGGAGGTAGAGGCGACCTAATGGGATTAATCAATATGAGCAATCATTTGGGAATACCTGTTGAGATAAGGCGTGTTGACAGACTGGAGCAGGAAGTCGATTGGAACTGGGCTCATATAGCATATATAACAGCGGGAGAACTAAGTAGTGCTCCTGCTGTAATAGAAGCTCTTAACAGGCAGAGGAAAGATATTGAAGACTTTGTCAATAAGAAGAGAGTATTGATTGCAAGTGGCAGTAGTGGGGCTATTCTTGCTAAAGAAATTAAATATATAGATGGAAAAATTGTGGAGGGGCTTGCTCTACTGAATATGTCGTGGACAGAAAGATCTTCGGTTTGGGGTGATGACATATGGGTCAAAACCGGCGAAGATATCGAAGTTATAGGGAATCAGATTCAAGTAGCAGATGTTGAACTGGATCTTGAGCAGAAACCCTTTGGTGAGCTTGTTTATGGAAGAGGAAACAACGGATCTATTGCAAATGAAGGCTCGGGCTTGGAAGGAGCAAGGACTGATAATATTATATACACATCCATACTCGGCCCGATTATGACGAAGAATCCTGCTTTTGCTGCTGATATTTTGATTAAGGCAGCTAATCAAGAAGAAATAGGAAAGGGCAAAGAGCTTTACAGCGAGATTTACGGTGCGAACTCGGGAATTGCAGCATATATTGGAGATTCCGATAAATTTGAAATGGAGAACAAATCCGCGGAGTTTATCAAAGCGTTCATGAAACAAAAGATGAAGTAGAAAGTGTGGGTGTAATCAAGATATGAAATTCGATATGAGTAAACTGCAAAATGGCAGTGATATCAGAGGCATTGCACTGGAAGGTGTCCCCGGTGAAGAGGTCAATATCACGGAAACAACAGCCGGGTGCATAGGGACGGCTTTTGCAATGTGGCTTGGGAGGAAGGTTCAAAAAAACCCATTCGAGCTTAAAATATGCGTGGGTTATGATGTGAGACTGTCAGCAGAACCTCTCGTAAGGGGCCTGTTTAAGGGCTTTCATGTAACGGGTGCGCAGGGACACGATGCAGGTCTTTCATCGACTCCCGGAATGTTTATGTCTACCGTAATGCCTTACTTTGAATTTGACGGAGCGGTAATGGTTACCGGAAGTCATCTTCCATATAATAGAAATGGATTTAAATTCTTTACAGCAGAAGGCGGCTTGGATAAGGAAGATATCGCAGAAATTTTAAATCAGGCATGCAAATACAATTTCATCGGAGATTGGTTTGAAAGTGAGAAAACCAATGTAATGGAAATGTACGTGGCTCATCTGAGACAGATGATATCGTTCGGTCTCAAAGACGTTGAGGGCGGACTTAAAGGAATGCATATAGTTGTTGATGCAGGTAATGGGGCAGGAGGATTCTTTGCTACCAAAGTTCTCGAGCCTATGGGAGCAGATATAAGCGGGAGCCAATTCCTTGAACCGGATGGGAATTTTCCTAACCACTCTCCGAATCCCGAAGATCCTGAAGCTATGGCTTCTATATGTAAGGCAGTTGCGGATAATAAAGCAGACCTAGGAATTATTTTCGATACTGATGTTGACAGATCGGCGGCTGTTGGACCTGATGCAAGACCGATAGCAAGGAATGAAATTATTGCCCTTGCGGCTGCTCTGGGCGCCGAAGATTACCCGGGAGGGACAGTTGTTACAGACAGCATTACCTCCAATGAACTGCAAGAATTTCTTGAAGGGAAGCTCGGTCTCAAGCATTTAAGATATAAGAGAGGATATAGAAACGTAATAAAGAAAGCTCAGGAATTGAACGAGAAGGGAGAAAAAGCCTTCCTCGCCATAGAAACATCGGGGCATGCTGCATATTCAGACAATTATTTCCTTGACGATGGGGCTTTTCTTGCAGCTCAAATCGTCATAGCTGCAACCAAACTCAAGAAGGAAGGAAAGACAATAAATAGTCTTATGGAAGGTTTTAAATCTCCCGCAGGGGATAAGGAAATAAGGTTCAGGATGACAACAGAGGACTTTGTCGAGGTTGCCGGCAAAATCCTTCAAGATATGGAAATATGGGCAGAGGAAACAGACGGTCTTGAACTCGAGAAGCCAAACTATGAAGGAGTACGAGTCAATTACGATATTGAAGGAGCAAAGGGCTGGTTTCTTCTGAGACGCTCGCTCCACGACCCTGTGATGGCGCTTAATGTTGAGTCAGACATAGAGGGAGGTATAGAAAAAATCATGCCATTAATAGAAGAATTTATAGGAAGATATGAGGGAATCGAATAATGGCAAAGGAAGTTAAGAAGAAGAAAAAGCCAAAAAAAATAAGTAAGGTAAGGCGTTTTGCAGAAAACACCATCCTTGTAGCGCTGGTAGGAATAATGCTCTTAAGTGCATTTAATATCTATAAGATAGTAAGTGGATATATGCGAGATCGCAAGGCCTATGATTCAGTGTCTACTCTTGCAGGAACTATGGATTTCACCGGTAATGTAGACTTTGAGGAACTTAGGAATATCAATCCTGATATCGTAGGGTGGCTTTACTATAAGGATACCAAAATTAACTATCCAATAGTTCAGGGTCAGGATAATAGCAAATATCTTACGACTATGTTCGACGGAAGCTATGGTGGTGCAGGGACTCTATTTGTTGATTACACAACCGAGAAAGCTTTCAATCAATTCAATACTATAATTTATGGGCACCACATGAGAGACGGGAGCATGTTCGGTGATCTTAAGAAACTCAAAGAGAAGGATTACTGTGAAAAGCATCCTCGCTTTGAACTGATAACCCCCAAGGGCAAATATCACCTCGAAATATGGGCTTTTCTTAACGAACCGGCTGACAGTTCTCTATATGAAACAAATTTTGACGGTGAAGCAAAAAGTCATGAGTACATAGAGAAAATTAAAGCTCTCGCCGAATATACGACTTCCGTAGATGTGACGACGGACGATAATTTGGTAGTCTTGAGCACGTGTGCTTATGAGTATAAGGATGCAAGATACGTTGTTATCGGCAAGATGGTCCCATGGACTGAGGCGGAGTTGCAAGCGGCAAAGCTAAGTGACCTGAAAAAAAACAAGTAAAAACTGAGAAGAAGCATATAAAAAGAAATAAATAATCAGAAAATTACACGAAAAAAAACCTCGGACTTGACGCCGAGGTTTTGTTTTATTGTGGAGTTCCGTCGGAATTGAATAGAGGAAGATATTCGAGATAGGTTATATCTTCTCTATCGCCTGCTTCACCTTCGGCAAGGACTGAGAATTTTCCCACAAGGTTTCCTCCCACGATTTCAACCAGCTGCTCAAGGGCAGCTATTGATTCTCCGGTACTGATAACGTCATCTACTATAAGAATCTTCTTACCGTTGATGACATTTTGCTCGTTTTTGCCCAGACATAGATTCTGAATATGATCTGTTGTTATTGAGTTCACCTGAACTTTAACGACATCTTGCATATAAAGCTTTGCACTTTTGCGAGCTACTATATAAGGCTTTCCGGATTGACGTGCCATTTCGTAGCATAGAGGGATTCCCTTGCTTTCAGCTGTAATAAGGACGTCAAAATCAGGTGCAAGAGCCAGAAGATCTCTGGCACACGCCTTAGTTATGTCAACATCGTTGAACATTATAAATCCTGCTATATACAAGTCTTCTGTAATTTTGCACAGAGGCAGGTGTCTTTCCAGACCGGCAATCGTCATTGTGTAATCCATGTCAAAGCCCTTTCCAAATCATATATTATTAAAGCATATATAATAAAGCACATTGATTATAGCATTTTCCCATAATCTTTTGTAGAGATTCTTTTATAATGAAAAAATAAATAACGTTACAAAAAACAAAAAAATAAGAATAATTTGAGATTTTTCACAAAAATCGGTTGACACGAAAAAAAATACATGCTATTCTTTCGTTGTGTTAGCGAAAGGAGACTTTATAATGTTTTGTACATCTTTAGCAGTCATCATTAGCATTATTATTATCAACGTCCTTCTAGTGGGGGACGATATTTCAATGCAGGATGGCTGGGATACGGGATGTTA
>JAAYIA010000085.1 GCA_012735145.1 Clostridiales bacterium
CTATTCCATTATGAATGGCTCAAGCCAAAATGCTTATTTGATTGAAGAAGTTAAGACAGTTCTGATAGATACTGTCTGGACACCTCATCGTTTTGAGTTTGTAGAAAACCTCAAAAAAGAAATCGACCTTAAAAAAATTGATTACATCATTGTCAATCACGGAGAATGCGACCATTCAGGTGCTTTAACGGCTTTGATGACTGAAATTCCCGATACACCTATCTACTGCACAGCAAACGCAGTAAAAAGTCTTGAAGGTCAGTATGGAAAGCTTGGATGGAATTTTAATGTTGTAAAGACAGGTGATACGCTTGATATTGGAAATGGCAAAAAACTTGTTTTTGTAGAAATGAAAATGCTGCATTGGCCTGATTCAATGGCAACCTATATGACAGAAGATAATATTTTATTTTCTAACGATGCCTTTGGTCAGCATTTCGCTGTTGAAGAAATGTTTAATGATAAGGCAAATCAGTGTCTGCTTATGAAAGAAGCGATAAAGTATTATGCCAATATTCTTAATCCTTTTTCTCCTCTTGTGGCAAAGAAAATCACAGAGATTGTAGGATTAAATCTTCCCATTGATATGATTGCACCGAGTCACGGTGTTATTTGGAGAGAAGATCCTTTGCAAATCGTTGAGAAATATGCACAGTGGGCAGATAACTATCAAGAAAATCAGGTTACCATTGTGTATGATACCATGTGGGAAGGGACAGCAAAAATCGCTCATGAAATTGCACGAGAGACTGCAAAGCAAAGTCCCGACACCGTTGTTAAGGTCTTTAATTTAGCAAAAGCTGATAAAAACGAGGTAATGACAGAGGTCTTCAAATCCAAAGCTGTTGCGGTAGGCTCACCTACGGTTGGCAACGATATGCTTTCGAGCGTGGCAGGATGGATGGCATTCCTTAAATCCCTTAAATTCAAGAACAAAAAAGCGGCGGCATTCGGATGCTACGGTTGGAGTGGCGAGAGCGTTAAAATTTTGAAAGAAAAACTTTCAGAAGCAGGATTTGCAGTCGTTGACAGTGAGATAAATTCCTTATGGAATCCCGAACAAGAAGATTATGATAAAATTCCTGAGCTCGTTCAGAACCTTCTCGCATAAAATTAAATTGAACTCCTCACTATCAATAAGGGTGGTGAGGAGTTTTTCTTCACAAAAAAACAGCTATAAAGGAGGGGAAATGCTCTTACATGACTGGTTTTTTTGTTCCCCTTGAAGGAGGCACTCAAGTTTTTTGTTAAATACCTGATAGTTTATTGTGACTCCATATATACTTGTAGATAAAATCTATATATAATAAACATATGAAAGAGGAGAGAAGCTTTGTAATTAATAAAACTCAAATAGGTACAATTAAAATCACATATAGCGATACAAATATTTATTCTATAGAGTTATATGACTTCAGTCTTAACAAGCTTAATACAATAGATAAGGATAGAATTGAGATTGCTGGTTATAATGAATTTGTAGTTGAACGTATTTCCGGGGAAGATTCAGAAATCTCAGATAGGGCTTTGTATCAGCTGTATGAGTATTTTGTTGGAAAAAGAAAAATTTTTGATTTCCCATATGAGTTGATAGGTACAGATTTTCAGAAAAAAGTATGGAATAAATTAACTGAAATTCCGTATGGAAGCCTTGTTTCATATTTGTATATTGCAAAGGCAATAGATAATCCTAGTGCTTCAAGAGCTGTAGGCAATGCAGTAGGGAAAAATCCTCTATTAATTGTGGTGCCTTGCCATAGAGTAATCAAAAAAGACGGCAATATGGGAGGATTTTCTTCCGGAATACAATTAAAAAAGTATCTGATTGAACTAGAGAAAGGTAGGCGAAGATGAAAATAGGTCTAGTTGTTGGTTCGTTGAGAAAAGAATCCTGGAACAAGAAGGTAGCAGAGGTTGTTAAGGGTCTGTTTCCCGAAGATTGTGAAGTTGATTTTATCGAAATAAAAAATCTTCCTTTATATAATCAAGAATTTGATGAAATCCCTCCTGAATCATTTGTGAACTTGCGCAAAGAAGTCAGAGGCAAAGATGGATTTATTTTCTTTACACCTGAATACAATCGTTCTTATGCACCCGCAATAAAGAATGCTTTGGATGTTGCTTCAAGAGATCCGGAAGGGAATCCTTGGGCAGGAAAAACAGCTGCTGTTTTTTCTTCATCGCCGGGCAGCATGGGCGGAATGGCAGCGAATCTTGCTCTTAGACAAGTGTTTGTCAATTTGGATTTGATTACAATGCAGCAACCTGAAGTGTACCTGGCTAATATAGATAAGGCGTTCGAAGGAGGTTATGTTAGTGAGAGGACGAATAAACTTCTTCAGAAGGCTGTCAACCAATTTGTACAATTAACAAGAAAACATATATAGATTATCAAAACCTAGATGACTATCTGGAGGGGAGCGATGAATGAACAACCTTTCGAAAAGTATCTAATAATATTTTCAAAAAGATATGAAGAGATAACCCCCTTGTTTGAAAAATCCGGTCTTGAAGTACATGCTAATGATAAAGCTCCGGATAATCTTATTACGTGTCTTGAAGTAATAGATAAGGAGACATCTCAACTTATTGGTGGAGCAGCGCTTATTTTTCTTAATGGTGAATATGTACTCAGAGCTGTGGCTGTCGATGAGAAATATAGGGGGAGAGGAATAGGAAAGATTTTAGTCAACTCAGTTCTGAATGAAGTCGATAGGCTAGGAGGAAGACGAATTTTTTTAAGTGCTAGAATTCCAAAATTTTATGAAAAACTTGGATTTGATATCGTTAACCGAGATAATGCACCAAATGTTTCAAATTGTTTGTCTTGTAAACGTTTTCAGGTGAATTGCTATGCCGAAATCATGAAATATGAATGGTAAATTATATAAATGTACAACTATATATTAACAAAATAATTATTCATAAGAAAAGGAGAGAAAAATGCCACACATTACAATTAGTATGTATCCGGGTAGAACGGATGAAGTTAAACAACAAATGGCAAAGAATGCAAAAGAGTCTTTTGTGGAGCTCAATAATGTCCCTGAAGGAAGCGTTTCTGTTTCGATAGAAGAGATTGAACCATCAGATTTTTCGGACGAGATCAAAAAAAGACTGAATGAAAAAAACACGCTTGTTGAAACCTCAGACTATGTAAAATAAATAAATGATTATGGTTTCTAGCAAAACACACACAAATATTTGTTGAGCATATGGGCTCAGGAAGGTGGAAAAAAGGATGTTATTATTGTCAAGATCGGATATTAAGAAGGCTATTACAATGAGAGAGGCTATTGAGGCAGATAAAAAAGTGTTTCAGCTCGCAGTAGATGACAAAATCGACAGCCCTCTTCGTACAGTAATGCTTGCAAAGGATGGAAACAGTACATTTATTTTCATGCCGGCTTATTCGCCTGATATGGATGCCGCTGCGTTGAAGGTTATCAATATTTTTCCTCAGAACATAGACAAAGGTCTTTTAAGTTCTCCTGCACAGGTAATGTTAATTGATGGAGAAACAGGCTATGTAAGCGCTCTTCTTGATGGTGCAACAGTTACAC
>JAAYIA010000011.1 GCA_012735145.1 Clostridiales bacterium
ACAGCCTTGTTTGTCAGCTCAAGAGCATCATCCAAAGTACTGCCTTTTAGTAATTCAGTAGCCATAGAGCTTGAAGCTATAGCGCTTCCACACCCAAAAGTTTTGAATTTGACATCAGTAATGACATCTCCATCTACTTTAATGTACATCTTCATTATATCTCCGCATACCGGATTACCAACTTCTCCTATTCCATCTGCATCTTCAATTACGCCCACATTCCTTGGATTTTCAAAATGATCCATAACTTTGTCTGTGTATAATGCCATATTTATTCTCCTTTTTATGTAAAGCTGCCTTTACATTATTCCGCTAAGCAGTGTTTTCTCTTTCCTGTTTTAAGGTCTTCCCAATAAGGTGAAATCTCTCTGTAATGAGCTATGATTTTCTTCACCTTCTCAACGATATAATCTATTTCCTCTTCTGTATTATTGATATCAAGGCTGAATCTTAACGAGCCGTGTGCTATTTCAATTGGCACTCCCATGCCCAGCAAAACGTGCGAAGGTTCAAGGGATTCACTCGTGCAGGCCGATCCTGAAGAGCAGCATATTCCCTCATTATCAAGCGACAACAACAAGCTTTCTCCTTCAACACCTTCAAAAGAGTAATTTACATTACCCGGCAATCTCTTAACAGCATCACCGTTAAGCTTTGAATAAGGTATATCTTTGAGGCCCTCTATAAGTCTGTCTCTCAAAGCTGCCACCTTCTTCATATTAACTTCCATATTGTCGCATCCATCTTTGAGAGCGGCCGCCATGGACATAATGCCCGGTACATTTATTGTTCCTGCTCTCTTACCTCTTTCCTGTGCGCCACCTTCTATAACATTGATAAGCTTTATACCGTTTCTCGCATACAAAACTCCCACACCCTTAGGTCCATGGAACTTATGTGCGGAAAGCGACAGCATATCTATATTCATTTCCTGTACATCTATCGGTAAATGAGCAACTGCTTGTACAGCATCAGTATGGAATAAAACTCCTTTTTCCTTACAAAGGGCTCCGATTTCAGCTATAGGCTGAATTGCTCCCATTTCGTTATTTGCAAACATTATAGAAACGAGGGCCGTATCATCTCTAATCGCATCTCTGACATCTTCTACAGCGACTATTCCATCACTTTGAGGGTTTAGATATGTAACTTCAAATCCTTCCTTCTCCAGCCTTGCCATTGTGTGTAAAACAGCGTGATGCTCAATACTTAATGTTATAAGATGATTCTTACCTTTGCCTTTAAGTCCCTTTGCAGCGCTTATCAATGCCTGATTATCTGCCTCAGAGCCACCTGATGTGAAGTAAATCTCATTTGGCTTCTTCGCATTGATACACTTTGCAACTACTTCCCTTGCTTCATCGAGCTTCTCCTGTGCGAGCTGACCATCAGAGTGAAGGCTGTTTGGATTTCCGTTATAATTGTCGAGCGCGTCGATTAAAACTTCTCTTGCAGTCTTGCTCAGATATGTCGTTGCAGCGTTGTCTGCGTATACTTTCATCGTTTCCTCCTAATATGAATTTATAAAGCTGAACACTTGTCGCAATAATCGCCAAGCATTTTCTTTCTATTTCCAATTACAATATCCTCAAGGGTTATACCTCCGAGGTAATTCTCTATCACCCTATCCAGACCTGTCCAAAGCGGTAAAGTGCTACATGTTGCTGCTTTGTCACAAGTGACACCGTCTTGGATAATGCAATTAACCGGTGCCAGGGTCCCTTCCGTAAGTTTGAGAATCTTACTTATATTGTAATCTTTAGGCTCTCTTGACAGCTTATACCCACCATTCTTCCCCCTAAGACTTATGAGCATTTCACCTTTAATCAATATGGCTATTATGCTCTCAAGATACTTATTCGAAAGGTTTTCTCTCCTTGCAATATCAGCAAGCGGCACATATTCTCCGTTGCTGTTCTTTGCTATATCAACCATTACTGTCAAAGCATATCTGCCTTTAGTTGACACCATCATCTCGGTATTTCTCCCCTTTCTCATATAGCTCATGTCTCATCTATCCATGGGTTATAAGCTTGCAATAGCTCTTGTGCAACAAAATCCTACCATTATAGCAGGATTTTGTCAATAATATTTTTTGCATACTTGTATCAGTCTTAAACTCCTATTGAGACTTCACTTGCTTCCAATATTTGCTGTATAGATCTGAGGTCTTTTCATCGAGCATTCTCAAGCTTTCACAATTCTTTAAAGTTACCTGTGTCGGGAAAACTGCTTCGTCTTTAAGAAGCTCCTTATCAATCAGTTTCTTTGCTTCCTTATTAGGTGTTGTGTAATTCAGATATTCAAAGTTCTGTGCAGCTATGTCACCCCTGCACAAAAAGTCTATCCACTTTTCCGCATTTTCTTTGTTTGTAGCATCCTTAGAGATTATCCATGAGTCGATGAAAAATTCTGTTCCTTCTTTAGGTATAACAAACTTGACATTATCATTAAGTTCTTTGGTGTAGAGATATTCTCCGTTCCATACAACGCCTATTGCGGCAGAACCATCTGCAAGCATATCTCTTGCGGAGTCATTGGCATACTTATATACAAGTTTTTTTTGTTTCATTAGTTCTTTGGCAGAAGATTTAATCTCAGATTCATCGTTAGAGTTGAGTGAATACCCCTGTTTCTTAAGCCCAATCATAAAGGCTTCTCTTACGCTATCCGGCATAACAATCTGATCTTTGAACTTCTCATCCCAGAGATTCTCCCATGAATCGATTTCTATATTTCCTACAAGTTCAGGATCATAAATAATACCGGCTGTACCAACAATATAAGGAACAGAATATTTATTCTTAGGGTCAAAGGCTTTTGATTTTGTCATATACATATCTTCTATATTCTTAATATTAGGAATATTGTCATAATTAAGTTCATCGAGTAAATCGTTATGAATCATCTTCTCTATCATGTAGTCAGAAGTGCAGATACAGTCGTAATTTGTCGCGCCTTTTTCCATTACAGTATACATTTCTTCGGCCGTATCATAGGTATCAATTATGACATTTATTCCTGTCTCTTCTTTAAATTGGTCTGCAATCTTTGGGTCAAAATAGTCACCATAACTATAAACATATACCTCGCCATTTGGACTTTTTCCGCAACCCACAGCCACCAGAGAAAATGAGATAATTAAAGCGAGTAACAATGAGATTTTTTTCATATTTTATCCTCCTTATATATATTTATATTTTTGTCATATAGTACTCAACATTCTTAAATATTATATCATAATGTACAGTCACGTAATATTGCCACCTCTTATTCTTTCTCTATTTTTCAAGAATTTGCCGCTATCTCCATCTGTAGAGATATAGACACTGCATATTCGTAAACAACAGCACCAACAATTGTAGTAATAATCCAATCAAACATTACATACAAGAAGACGCAAAGCATAGTATTTCTCTGCCTTCCGATTGACTAAGATGGTTGACTTTAATACAATAGAGCCAAGATGTTACGGTCTGGATTTTGCTATCAAAGGAATTTGGCCGTAGAGAGAAAAATAAGGAGGATATTGTAGGATGAAGAAAGAATATGAACCGTTATTCACCCCTTGGAAGATAGGCAATGTTGAGATTCCTAATAGGATTGTTCAAACTGCTATGGGGGGGACTTCCCTTTTCGGTTGGCTAGAACCTTGCCACTTCGACAAGGAAGCTGCTCATCACATTCTCAGTCGTGCAAAAGACGGAGTAGGTCTCGTAATCCCGGGAATGCAGACAGTAAGAGATGCAATGGGCAGAAGGTGGCTTCACTCAAACAAGAAAATGTTCAAGGATTTAGAAGAATGGCTGCCCGAATTCCACAAAACAGGTTCTAAGCTATTTGTCCAGCTATCGGGTGGAATGGGTCGTTCAATGGCTATCAACGATCTTATGGTAGATATGCTCAAGTGTAAGCCTTTTGGTGCTATTGCAAAGCCTTTCTTAGATATTGAGTACGTATGTGCTTCTGCTTCAGAAACACCTAACAGATGGTACCCGGAAATCAAATCCAGACCTCTTACCGTTGAGGAAATTCAAGAATTTGTCGAAGCTTTCGCAAAGACAGCAAAGCTCCTTCAAGATGCAGGTGTTGACGGAGTAGAAATTCATGCCGTACACGAAGGTTATCTGCTAGATCAGTTCACAATCGCAAATATGAACTTCAGAACAGACCAATACGGCGGCTCTTTTGAGAACAGATTCAGATTCCCTGTCGAAATCGTCCAGGCTATCAAACGCGAATGTGGCCCAGACTTCCCTGTCGCTCTCAGATATTCTGTAGTATCTAAGACAAAAGGTTGGTTGCAAGGTGCACAGCCTGGTGAGGAGTTTGTGGAATTCGGTCGTGATATGGCAGAGTCCGAAAAAGCCATCAAGTATCTTGAAGACGCAGGTTACGACATGTTCGACTGCGATAACGGAACTTACGATGCTTGGTACTGGGCACACCCACCTGTGTATATGCCTGACAACTGCAACCTCGAAGAGGTCAAACATATCAAGAAGTTTACAGACAAGCCGGTTGTTGTCGCAGGAAAAATGGATCTCAAAGTTGGCGCTAAGGAGATCAAAGCCGGAACAATTGATGGTCTGGGTATAGCAAGACAGAACCTCGTTGACCCTGACTGGGTAACAAAGCTAAGAACAGGCAAAGACGAAGAGATTAAGCCATGTATCAGATGCCACAACGCTTGCTTTAACTTCGCAAAAAGTAAAAATTCTGCAAATACGCAGCCTCTTTTCGATTCCCTGCAGCTGGCTCGCTGTGCTTTGACACCATCAACAATGCAGCATAACAAGTATAAGATTGTACCAACCGCAAAGCCTAAGAAGGTTGCCATTATCGGAGCAGGATTCGGAGGTCTCGAGACAGCCCTTGTTCTTAAACAAAGAGGACACAAGCCGGTTGTCTTCGAAGCTAGCGATAGACTTTTCGGTCTATACAACACAGCAGCAGCTATGTCATTCAAAGATGCTGACAAGGCCCTGATGAAATGGTATGAGAAAGAACTCGAGAAATGGGATATTGACATAAGGCTAAATTCCGATATCCAAGATGTCCGCTCCCTACTCAAGTCATATGATGATGTTGTAGTATCAGTAGGCGCAGTTCCTAAGGCACTTCAAATCCCGGGATTTAACAAGACAATCTCATTTACAGACCTTCTTACCGGAAAGAAGAAATACGACAAAATTGTATTCCTCGGAGGAGGACTTTCCTCATGCGAAGCTGCATACGATGCAGTCCTTGCAGGCAAGCACCCTGTAGTTGTCGAGTTCCAGGATGACCTTATTACCGCACCGGGAACGTGCCTTGCCAACTCATCATTCCTCAGAGAAGCCCTTCCATTCAAGGACGTACCGGTTCATCTGAGAAGCACAATCACTGAAGTCGGTGATGGATATTGCATAATTAAGAATGTCGATACAAACGAGACCTGGAAGGAAGAATGTGACTGCGTAGTTAACGGACTTGGATTTATTCCTAACGATAGATTCGCAGCCGTTAGAAGCAGCCATCTGCACAGAGTCGGAACCTGTGAGAAATGGGGAGCACTAAGAGAAGTTATCTGGGGAGCTTGGGACGTTGCAATGAAGATATAGGCATTACTATTGGCTCCAAATCTAATAATCAACAAACCAAAAGAGGCGTATCGCAATGCGGTACGCCTCTTGTTTACTGCAATTCTATAGAATTAGCCCTCTACTCTTCAGATTTCAAAAATTCTTCCCTGATTCTATTGCCTGTTTTTGTTCCTGCAACACCACCCAATCCGGTTTCTCGAAGATTTGGTTCAAGAGATTTTCCAACCTCCCCCATAGTCTGTGCAACCTCTTCAAATGGCACTATAGACTTTATTCCTGCCATTGCCGTATCTGCCGACAGTATGGCATTCATAACCCCCGATGAATTTCTAAACAGGCATGGGTACTCTATTAAGCCAGCTATAGGATCACAAACAAGACCCATTACATTAACCAACGCAATGCTTGCAGCATTAAGACATTCTTCGATAGCTCCTCCCCTCATCTCTACCAAAGCTGCTGCTGCCATAGCCGCAGCAGAACCGCATTCTGCCTGACAGCCTCCCTCAGCACCTGCGAAGGTTGCATATTTTGCAATAATCTGACCGATGGCGATTGAAGTAAGGAGACCGTTTTCCAAGGTTTCTTGGTCAAAATTATACTTCATCTTCGCTGCCATCATTGCAGCAGGCAAAATTCCGGATGATCCTGCCGTCGGAGAAGCGACTATTTTACCCATCGAGCAGTTGACTTCACTGGTAGAGAAAGCCATTGCCACAGTCTTCATCAAGAACTCACCCATCATAGGTTCGCCATTCTCTGCATAATCATATGATATCTTTGCAAAGTCGTTTATCATATTGAACTTGCTTTTGGTTCCTTCGTTTAACTTTGCAGTTGCCGATTTTTCCATGATTTTAAGCACGTCTTTAAGATGACTTCTTATTGCAACCTCATCGGTCTTGGATACTTTTGATTCTTCATCAATAACAATGTGGTATATTCTCTTATTTTCCTTTTTACATAGGTCAATTATTTCTTGCTGCGTATTTAACACTCTATACCTCCACATATTTGGCAGTTATAAATCTATCCGATTTTATAATCGCATCTCTTACCGGTTCTGTAAGATTTTTGTCAATTTCCACAGTCAAAGTAACCACATTGGTAAGAGGATCTTTAACAGTATTGATAGATTCGATATTGTAATTATTTTTCGAAAGAATTGAAGATACGCATGCTATGACACCACTTTTATCCTCATATTGAAGAAGCAATGTGGGAAAATGTCCTCTAAACTCAACAGACATTCCGTTGATATCCACAATCATTATCGATCCTCCCCCTATTGAGGATCCTATGACAAACTCATCCCTTCCCTCAAAATGAAATATTATTTTTGCCGAGTTAGGATGGTAACAATCACCGAGATCTATTTTTGAAAAACTGTATTTAAGTTTCTTTTGCTCAGCTAGATCAAATGCTTGGTTAATCCTATTATCATCCGGATTATAACCCATTATTCCTGCTAACAAAGCTTTATCCGTACCATGACCTTTGTAGGTATAAGCAAATGAGCCATGAAGCTGAAACTCTACCGACTTAAAACCTTCCCCGCATATACTCTTTGCAACATTTGCAATCCTACACGCCCCTGCTGTATGAGAGCTTGACGGACCTACCATGATAGGCCCAAGCACCTCAAATGCACTAAATTCCATGTATTTCTCCTTCGTCAATATATATTGAATTTCTTAGAATGCTTACGATTATTTTTCATTTTCCTGTCAATTTTACATTATATAACACCATGTATCTACCTAAAATTCATAACGTGTATGAGACTGTATAGAAAAATCTTATATCAACAAAAGCGTTGCCAAACCAAAATACAAGATCAGGGCAAAGGTGTCGCAAAGCGTCGTAATAAACGGTCCGGAAGCAACAGCAGGATCAATGGCTAATCTATTGAAAATCTTAGGAACAGCATATCCAATAACTGTGGATAAACTCAGTGTTACCCCCAGCGATACTCCAACCACAAGACCTAGCATTTTGTCACCATACATCAAGAGGGATAAGACAGTAATTACAGCTCCGGCTACAACACCTATTATTGCTCCGGTAACCAGTTCTTTGATTAACGCTGAAGAAAATTTTTCTTCATCCCCAAGCGTAAGTCTTCTAACAGAAACCGCCAATGACTGTGTTCCTACGTTTCCTGCTGAGTCAAGAATAATTGGCATAAAAGCAGCTAAAGCGACTACTTGAGATAAAGTCTCTTCAAAGTGTCCGATTAACTTTGCTGATATTAAACCTAAGAACAAAAGAATAATAATCCAAGGTAATCTGTTCTTTGCCATTGAAAGAATCGTATCATCTTCATCCTTATCGTCCTTCATAATTCCTGAGAACTTGTGAAAGTCTTCCGTAAACTCTTCTTCCATAATATCCATAACATCGTCTACGGTCACAATTCCCAAGAGAACATTGTCATCTTGAACCACCGGAATGGCAAGTAAGTCGTAGTCACTTATTAATTTGGCAACTTCCTCTTGGTCGGTTTCCGGACTTACATATACGGGATATTTGTTCATCAGATCTTTTATAATGCTATCCACTGGCGATAGCAATAAATCTCTCAAAGAAACCACTCCCTGCAAATGATTTTTATCATCTACGCAATATAAATAGAAAAGTATCTCGCTCTTCGGATTCATTCCTCTGAGAGTATTGATTACTTTGTCCGCCGTGTCTTCTACATTGATAGTAAAGAACTGTGTTGTCATAATCGCTGCGGCCGTCTCTGAGTCATTATGCAGAAGTGTTGTTACCAAAGCGAAATTCTCGGTATTCAATAACCCAAAAACCTCTTCCTGCTCATTTTCCTCAAGGCCATCAATAAATTCGACAAGGACATTGTCCGCAACTAGGTTGATGCTTTTTGCCAGGTATAATTCAGGTAATGTCTTAATCGACTCCCATTGAGACTCTCTATCCATGTATTCAAAGAGCTCTGCAAATTCATCCGGCAGTAAAAGTTCCGAAATATTTCTCTTGTTTTCCGGATACAGCTCATGAAAAAAGTCCGCCTGATCCCTTTCGTGCAGCTTAAGAAATTCTTTGCGAAATTCATCGCGTTTCTTGTTCTTAACGAGCTTGAACATCTCATCGAAATATAGTTTTTTGTTCTCCATTCTCGCCTCCTTATAGTTTTATTGGATGGCATAAATACAAGAGATTAAAAAAGCTCCCTTGTAAGGGAGCATACTAAACGAAAACAATCTTTCTGTCTGAGTTTTAGCACTTTACAACGTCATAATTTTAGCTACATTATGTATTACCTTCGCGATAATACCTGTTATACCCATTGGCGTCTCTCGACATTTCTGGGCAGCAGCATATATTTGTAAAGGAGCCTCCCTTAACAACTGTAATTAAATTGTATTGCCATGATAGAGTTTACATAGGAATGTTCTATTTGTCAAATTGGCTATTCTTTTTTACTGCTTTCATTACAATTAATAACGAAATAAAACCATATTACATACTTATGATTTCATATCCTTCATCCAAGAATTTTCTTATTCCTGCATGACCATTCATATCTGATAATATTGGCAGTCCGGATTCTACTACCGCCGTATCGACCTTCATCATTACCGAGCATGCTTTGCACACGCCTGCGATTAAGCCTTTTTCCTTTGCTTTCATATATGTCGGAAACTTCTCCTCTTCGAATACAGGAACAAGTTTAACAGATGCCCCTTCAAATATAATTTTCACCTCATTGCCTGCCTCATGCAGATCCAAAGCGTTTAGCAAGATATGATTAAAACACATCTTCTCACCTGTCATACCGTAAAATAATATCTTCTTCATCTTCTTCATCTTCTTTTCCCTTTCTTTCACTTTAGAGTTTTATCTGATTGCTGCTTTTGCATCTATCTTCTAACGGACAACCCATGCAAAGCGGTTTCTTTTTACAATAATCTTTACAATGCATAACAATTAAAGCATGACACCGATTATATATCAAAGGGTCTTTGGGTAAAAGAGCTTCACAATACTCCTTCACTTGCAGATAATTTTCCCCTGCATCTACTGGAAACCTATTGAATAGGCGCATAGTATAAGCATCCACAACGAATGTCGGCAAATCGAATCCATATAGAAGTATTGAGTCTGCTGTTTCATTTCCTACTCCGTGAACCTTGAGAAGCTCCCTTCTAAGTTCAGACAGCGTGCGGCCTTTGACAAATTCAGTATCACAGTTATAACTTGCGTACCAATCAGTAATCGCCTTCAAATACAGTGATTTTTGTTTATAAAATCCAGCAGGACGGATGATTTGCTGCAGCTCTTCTATAGGCATACTACGAACTCTTTCCGGCGATATGTCATCTCCGAATTGTTCGATAGCTTTTTCCACATTGCTCCACGCTGTATTCTGAGTAAGTATTGCTCCAACAATAACTTCATAAGGTGTTTTTGCAGGCCACCAATGAAGATCTCCGTAATGTTCGTATAGCGTACTGTAAATCTCCGGAAGAGAATCTTTCTGTTTTCTTTTCATTGTTACACTATGGACATCATATTCGTTGAAGCTTCGCATAGATACATACATCCAATAGGTTTTCATTTTTGAAGGCAGCATCTTTCATTAAACCTTCCTTAACAAAGCCATTTTTCTCAAGCACTTTTTTTGAAGCTATATTCTCATCAAAAATATATCCGGTAATTCGGACAATATCAAGCTCTGCGAAAGCAAGCGTACATATTTGATTTACTGCCTCTGTCATGATGCCTTTGGACCAATATTCAGTTAGCAAAAAATATCCTATTTCTGCACTCTTTCTCAGCATGTCTGTTTTTTGTTCAACTGAAATCGATCCGGCGATTTTATCATTCACTATTATTGCACGATAAATAGCATCAGTCCCATCATGTTCTTGTACCATGTCCAGCCATAGTTCGGCATCGCTTTCTGTATAAGGATAAGGTAGCCTGTCTGATAGGAACTCTCTCTCAACAGAGTTGCAAATTGTTATCAACTCCTCTTTATCGCCCAATTCCCATTGTTTTAATTTGCAAGCCATCAAATATCCCCCTTTCCAGTTTTCACAAAATGTATTAGATGAAGTTCTGCATATTTTTATATACTAAGTATATCTCTTTGCATGCTACTTCTATATCTTTTTATAAAGATATATATTAGAATCTATTAACATAAATTGTTTTGGAGCGCAATATGAAACAGATTAGACAAAATGACATAATCATAGGTGTCCTTTGTGTCAGCTCATCCGAAGTGCTTTTTGGTTTGAGCTACATGTTCACCAAAACAGCGATGGATACAGCCGAACCGTTCGCTCTTCTTGGCTGGCGTTTTTTGCTGGCTATATTAGTTATGTTCTTATGCATCAAACTTGGTCTAATTAAAATGGATTTGAAGGGTAAACCGATTAAGCCTCTGTTAATTATTGCTTTTTTCAGCCCATGCTTATATTTTATCGGTGAAACGATAGGTATCAACCATACAACAGCATCTGAAAGTGGCGTTTTCCTAGCCTGTATTCCCGTTGCCGCTTTGTTAGCATCTACATTGATCCTCAAGAAAAAACCTACCAAAATGCAAGTCACTGGAATTTTAATTACTTTATCCGGTGTTATGATTACAATATTTGCTGTCGGTTTAGTCTCAAGTTTATCAATTATAGGATATAGTTTTCTCTTTATAGCGATTATAGCTTATGCTTTATATGTTGTCTTTGTAGAGAAAGCAGCTGCATATTCAGTTATAGACATAACATATGTCATGCTTCTTTTTGGCGCAATTGTTTTTGGAATCCTTGCAGTAAACGAGGCCATCATCAATGGCAATATTAACGAACTTATATTGTTGCCGTTCAAGGAACGCAATTTTACAATAGCAATTATTTTTCAGGGAATTGGTTGCTCAGTTATTGCATTCTTCCTATTCAACGTGGCAATTTCCAAGATTGGGGTAAACAGAGCATCATCTTTTATCGGGGTTTCCACTGTTGTATCAATTATCTCCGGCACAATCTCCCTGAACGAAAACTTCACTATTTATCAAATTATTGGTGCATTTGTAATCTTATCAGGAGTATATATCGCCAATACCAATAAAGCTGATGATAAAAAAGATACCGATTGAGTAATTTTCAATAAGATTAAGCTCTGAAATGTGAAAGTGTAATCTATGTAATTTTCAATGTCATCTGACCCGGTAATGAAACTCCTTCGCTATACGCAATCTTATGGGAATCATTTTCTGAAAATTCTATGGTCTCACCATGCCTTAAAGTTACATCGTTTTCAATTACATATTCTACAATATTAGCTAAGAAGCCCCTTATATCGCTAGGAGTTCCCTGCGCATCCACAACTTCCATTTCCGGTTTTCCAAATACATCCATACCATACGTATAGGCAGTGACACCTTCTGCAGACTTGTACAAACCAAACCAAATCCAGTTAAAAATCGGAAGATATCCATCCCTCATTATCGCCGCAAAAGTCTCATAGATTTTAGGCTCAAAAACAACTCCGCACGTATAAACACCTATTGCTTCCCTCTGCTTACAGCAAGCTGCGAGCAGCTTTACATATCGTTTTCCCTTTTCAATAAGATCTGCAGTCTCACCCAAAACCGACACAAACAAATGTGCCTTATGAGTTTTTGTCACTTCAACCGCATTCTCCCACATATAATTATTAGATGCATTTTTTTCTGCTTCGTTGTTCGGAATTGTAGAAGAAAATTTAGCGATAACAACCCTATTATCCTCATAATTAGCGACAACAACATTAGGATTAGTATCATCGTCTTCTTCTAAATCTATCTCCCATTCTTCATGTAAATCATCTAGAAATTGTTGCTTATCCCAATGATCTTCCGACAGTAAAACAAAGCCGGCAAACATGCCTAAACTTTCATTTTTTTCGCCAATATTACTACTCATAATTTTCTCCACCTTCCACCTTCCCCATTACCTACACCTAAAGGCTACCTACTGCTTACCTTCTTATTCGTTATTGTATTCTTCAATCTCCTCTGAAAGATTCTTTCTCATACTCTGAGTTACTTTTTTGTTCACATCATTTCGAAGTATTTTATATGCTGTAGCCGCCAGCGGAACACCTAACAGCATGCCGATAACTCCACCTACAGAACCTCCAATGATAACAGCAGCAAAAACCCATATGCTACTAAGACCTATTGAATCGCTCATAATCTTAGGATATATTAAATTTCCTTCCAGTTGCTGCACCACAACCAACACAATTATAAACAAAAAGCCCTGCTGTATGCTCCCTGATGCAAGCATAATAAACCCAATTCCCCCTCCAATGAAGGCTCCGAGCATTGGGATAAGTGCGGTTACCATAACCAAAACACTTATAGGAAGAGCATATTGAAACCTGAAAATAAGCATTGCAATAAACAAAAGAGCCCCGACAACAAAAGCATCTATGACTTGTCCTTTAAAGAAACTAGAAAAAGTATCATTCGCTACATCCAAAACATAATAGATTTTTCTTCTGATTTTCTGCGGAACATATGCTTTAAGAACACGATTAACATTCTCTCCAATAGCTTCTTTACCGGCAAGAAAATAAACAGCAAAGACAATCGCAGTAAAGGCAGTAATGAAAACACCTGCTACTGAGCCTACGAATGAAAAGGTAGAGCCAATAACACCGCCAAAATTCTTGCGAACAACACTCGAAAGATCTGCAATAATTTCTTGCCAATTAATATTAGCCTCTTGAATCTCTTGACGATATTCCGCCATCCAGGCCATATCTTCAGTCTTATTTAAGAACCATGTTCTTAACTCGTCAGCTAAAGATGGAAGACTTGTCGCCAAAACACGAAAAGATTCAAACAGCTGTGGCATCACCAAACGTATTACCAATATAAAAATTCCCACCAGTAATATCAAAGAGACTACCATAGTTAACGGTCTATTAAATTTGTTTGCTCTTTTCCCGGCAAATTTAAACAGAACTCTTTCAAGAGGAGAAGCAATTAGACTCCAAACGTAGAAAATTGCAAACCCAATTATAAATGGCATCGCAATAGAAAAAACTTTACCAATAAATCCTATTAATGTGCCAAAATATTTTATACAAAGTGCAGCAACAACAAGTATAATCACTTTCGATAAAAAGCTAAATTTCTTCACTTGAATTGGATTATCTGACTTCATTTGAATTCTCTTTCCTGTGTTCATTCTTGAGCTCTTCTAACTCACTTTGGAATTTCTCGTGCATCCATTTTGGATATGCATGGAGAAGTCTCTTATATTTTTTCCTATCTTTTCTTAAACGCTCCGCCCTCTCTTGTATCAATAATTTCTCTTCTTCTCTAAGGGAACCAAGTTTATAATTTATTTCTTTAACCTCATTGGCGATATTAATGGTTGTATTTGCTATATTTTTACCCATATCGTCGGAAATTCTCATAAGCCTGTCAGATATTTCGTGTACTCTCTTTAATTCTTTGTTAAGCTTCAGAATATTGCTTGTATTTATGATGGTATCTATTCCCATACTAATAATCCCAATAATTATAAAAGCATATGATATAAAATGTGGCAAAAATACGTATATTTTCGTTATAAATACGTGGAGGTAATCCACAACAAAGACGCAGCCGATGCCCCACAGGATGGACATAGATAAACAAACATATCCACCTATATTAAAAGGATTATCCTTATAGTCCCATAGTGTTTGGTGAAAAACTTTATCGAAGAAAAATCCTACAAGAAACTCTAACAAAGATGCAATCAATATCGATCCTATAAATAAAATCAGTTTGTTATTTTGCAAATCGTTTAATATATAAATGACGAAAATTACCCCAAATCCATATATTGGACAATATGGACCAGTTAGATATCCCCTATTTACAAATTTTTCGGTGCGAAGTGCCGCAAAGGCTACTTCCGCACACCATCCCAAAACAGCGTAAATCAAAAAATAAAAAATTGTTTCCATCTATTAATTCTCCTTCGTACTATGGCATTTAGTATACTCGTTACGTATAATTGTATAATAAATATATATTCTCACTATTATAATCCCTATTCATCGCTACGCAAAGTAAAATTAATTAACGAAAGAAAAAATAACATGATTAGAAAACCTGATAGAAAACATAAACTGTTGAATAAGATAGTCTTGGTTGTGTTTGGAAATTTGTTCTATGCACTCGGTGTCAACGTCGCGATAAACCCTCTGCATTTTTACAGTGGCGGTTTTACGGGGATAGCCCAGCTCATAAGAATGTTTATGCTTGAAATTATGCATATTCCTCAGATTCCGGGACTCGACTACCTCGGAGTAATTTATCTGCTTATCAACCTGCCCTTCTTCTTTCTGGCATACAGAGTCATGGGCAAAAGTTTCTGTATGGAGACTCTCCTATCGCTACTTATATCATCGGCCTTCCTGTCATTTATACCTATACCCAATCCTGCCATAATAAGCGACCCTATGCTTGCCGCTGTAGTTGGCGGTATCGGTTCCGGAGTTGGAGCCGGTATGGTTCTCCGTGCTGGAAGTTCTCAGGGAGGACAAGATCTGATTGGTGTATGCCTTGCGAAAACTCATCCTAACTTCAAGGTAGGAATGATCGGAATCATAATCAGCATATGTATATATACAATTTGTCTATTCATATATGACATCCCTACCGTTCTATACTCCATCGTCTTCGCCGCTGTCACAGGAATTTGCGTCGATAAGGTTCATGCACAAAACATTAAGCTCGAAGCTGTAATCTTTACTAAGAAAAGTGGTATGGCAAATGCTATTATGACTGAGCTCAAAAGAGGGGTTACAGTATGGGATGGCGAAGGAGCATATACCCAGGACAACTCTCATGTACTTGTAACGGTTATATCCAAGTATGAGGAACCTCTCCTCAAAGATATCCTCGCAAAAATCGATCCAGATGCTTTTGTTGTACTAACCGACAATATTCGTATCGTCGGTAACTTCGAGAAACGCTTTAACGCTTAGCGTTTTGCCCTAATAATAATTATATAGCGTTCCAAAGTTCTTTCCTTATATAACATTGTTGTAATAATTTCAAAAAATAAAGGAGGTCTATCATGGATTTAATGACTCTGCTATCATCACAACTAGTCAATGAGAAGCTAATCAAACAAATTTCAGATAAGGTAGGGGTAAGCCCTAAGCAAGTAGAGATGCTGATAAAAATAGGACTGCCTACATTGCTACAAGCCATGAGCAAAAATGCAAATACAAAACAAGGTGCAGAATCTCTGGACAAGGCTCTTTCCCAGCACCAAGATGACAACATTGATAACATTACTGATTTTCTATCAAACGTAGACACTAAGGATGGTGCAAAAATATTGCAGCACATTCTAAAAGAGAAAAATGATCAGGTACAAAAAGATCTTTCAAAGCAAACCGGTCTAAATGGAGATCAAGTCCTTGATTTGATGACTCAATTGGCACCATTATTGATGGGCACAATGGGAAACCAGAAAAAAGAAAAGAATTTAGATATAGGCGATATTATCGGTAGTTTTTTGAATAAATAAATTCTACAAGAGATTCACATATACTATAGGAGAAATAAAATGAAAAAATACGACCTTATTGTAATCGGTAGTGGTGCCGGAAATATCGTTCTTGATGCAGCAATTGAAAAAGGCAAACATTGTGCTCTGATTGAATCAAATAAATTTGGTGGAACCTGTCTTACTCGCGGCTGCCTTCCAACCAAAGTCATGGTAACGGTTGCAAATGAAATCATGCGTTCTAAACACTGGTCAAAACTTGGCTTGATTGCGCCTGCTCCTCAGCTTGACTGGGAAAAATTCAGTGCCCGTGTATGGAACAAAATCAACGAAACTGACTCTGTTCGAAGATACTATGATAAACGTGGTGCCGATACCTATCACGGTACAGCACGTTTTATCTCCAGCCATGAGCTGGAAGTAAGTCTCAACGACAGTACAGAAATAGTCGAAATGACGGGAACAGATATTGTTATCGCCGCCGGTGCAAGAACACGTATCCCTGACCTTGAAGGTATCGATGATGTTGATTATATTACTTCAGAATCTTTCTTTGGAGAGGACTGGCCGGACAAACTATACAAAAGCCTTATCATCGTTGGTGGCGGCCCTATAGGCTGCGAATTTGCCCATGTTTTTTCTGCCTTTGGTACTGAGGTTACCCTTGTTGGACATAATCCTTATCTTGCCCCAAAGGGAGACAGAGCTCAGTCAGAAGCCCTGGCTCAAAGCTTCCAAAAACGTGGAATTGAGCTTCATCTTAATAAAGAGCCTTTTGCCATTTCGCAAAACGGCAATAGTAAAAGCCTCTCATTCCGCGATCGTGATACTCAAGAGATTACAACGGTAACTGCAGAAAATATTTTAATTGCTCCGGGCATCCGTCCAAATACCGACAGAATCAATGCCCAAGCAGCCGGCGTAAGCCTCGATAAGAGAGGTTATATAATGAGCAATGAATGCATGGAAACAGGCATTGATGGCCTCTACACCCTAGGTGACATAAACGGTCGCTACGCTCTTCGCCACAAAGCGAACTACGAAGCAGAGATACTGGCATACAATCTCTACCTGCGTGAGCAGGATGCACCTTATCGCCGTGCTTCCTACAAATATACCCCTGCTGTCACCTATACTTGGCCGGAGCTTGCCAGTGTAGGTCTTAGCGAAGAGCAGTGTAAACGAGATCAACTAGATATAAGAGTTGGCAAGATGCCATATTCGCATACAGGTAAGGGTTATGCAATGGGTTACGATTCATCAACCAAAGGTGAGGCCTTTGTCAAGATGATTGTAGATAGGAGTACAAACCGTATTATTGGTTTTCACGCATGTGGTGACGAGGCTTCTTTATTGATGGCGGGTTATGTTTACCTTATGCAAAACTCCCCTCACGAGATTCCTGTCCTTAATCCTGAACTCAAGGCCAGCGAAGCTTGTAAAGCTGCTCGCCTGCTCGGTAGCAAGGATATAGAAGTAATCACACCTGACAATATTATGAGTATTGAACGCAGCATGACCGCACACCCATCTCTATCTGAGGTAGCAGCTTGGGTGACGGAATATCTTGATTAAGGATAAGCATTTTAAAGCGAAAAATGTTGACAGGATATTATGTGTTCCAAACAATTATGCAAATACAAACTGAACTAAAACCATATATAAAACGGTCCCAACACCGATACTTAGTAATACATTCCTTTTCCAAAGGTGTAATCCAACCGTAATTCCAACGGCAATCAACTCCGCAAGACCATATGGAAATGTTGATATGCTTGTTCCTTTCAAAGAATATACAATCAACAACCCCATCATCGCTGCAGGAATTGTCACGCTAAGATAAGAAACGATTTTGGGGTGTTGCTTGTTTTCGGGAAAAAGAATAAAAGGCAAAAATCTTGTAGTGACTGCACCTAAAACAATACACCCCAAAATAATAAGCGCTTGTACATTTGTTAATCGCATAATTGTTTCCTACCTCCCAAAAGCATTATAAATATAATTATCATTGCAGGGATAACCATATTGTCTGCTCCAAAGACAACTAATGAAACTGTTCCGGCCACTATTCCAATAATTCCACAAACAGCATTTTTCTTTGTTTTAACTTGTTCGATGAATAGCACTATAAAAAGAGCCGTCAAGACAAAATCAAGCCCTGCCGTATTAAATGTGAATACATTACCAAGAACTCCACCGATAAAACTTGCTGTAACCCAATAGACCATATGCAGAAGCGAAACAGCTAAGTAAAAGTCTTTTTTGTCAATACCATTTGGAATTTCAGCTGTCGAGTTTATGACGAAAGTTTCATCACACAAATAATAGATGAGAAAGTTCTTTGTCTTACCACAACCTTTGTATTTCTCTAGCATAGATAGTCCGTATGCCATTCCTGTCACCAAAAAACCCGTCAAGACGGGAATAGTAGTAGGAAAAGCACTCCGAACAGCTTTC
>JAAYIA010000086.1 GCA_012735145.1 Clostridiales bacterium
ATGCCCACAAGGAGAGAAGTATAAAAACAATTAACGTAGTGGCAAAACACGCAAGAGACGTTTTATCTTCAAAGAACCACCTCTTATAGATAAATGTGTTTCTGTAACCGCTTGATATTACAGTTACCGGGTTAAACTTAAGAATTAATCTAATATTTGGATTGTTTATTTTATCTACATCATAAATAATGCCCGACAACCAGAAGATCGCTGATATGGTTGATTTTACAAGATTCAAAAAATCTTGGCTTAATGCTGATAGCATACCACTAAACAGTGCCCAAACAGTAAAGAAAATAAACATCATCAACATATATACAGGTATTTGCAAGTAATAAATATCAGGCATATACCCAAATACCGCAAATATTGATAGTGTTATTGCCAGCAGCACCCAATGAACAAACAGCTTGGACAGCGAAACATATGTTGGAATTATTGAAATTGGGAACTTCATCTTGGTTACCAAATAGCTGTATTTTCTTATACAGGCTGCTCCTTGAGTTATCATCTCTGTCATATAAAACCATGGAAGAAAGCCCGCGATAAGCCATAGAAAATACGGATATCCATTTATTGGCTTACCCGATCTCAGACCAATGGTGAATGCGAACCAGAACACAAAGACTGTCATCATTGGTTTAATAACCGCCCAGAACCAGCCCAGCGCTGCTCCACGATAGGTCTTAATCAAGTCGGATTTTGCCAGCTTTAGTAGTTGCTTTTTGAACAATATGTGCTCATCAATTATTATTCTTAGTGTTTCCATAAAGTGTATTATACCACACGCTTTCTTCCAAAAATTGCTCGTACTACTTTTTCTGTTGCATGCCCATCTTCATTGTATGTAAATCTTTCTGAGAATTCTCTGTATCTTTTTTTCCATTTATCTTCCTTGCTCCATATATCAACATTTCTCAAAAGTTCTTCTAACTCCTTCTGAGTTTTTGCAACCGGACCTGGAAGTTCATCTAACTCTAGATAAAGACCCCTAAGGCTATTCTTATAATAATCCAAATCGTACATATAGAATATAATAGGCCTCTTAAGAATTCCAAAATCAAAGAATACGCTGGAATAGTCTGTTATCAATATGTCGGCAATTATATATAAGTCGTTAATTTCAGGATAACCGGAAACATCCACAATAAAATCTTCAAGATTATTTACCTCGTCCTCTTTCGACTTTATATAATAATGCGAACGATGTAAAAGAACATATTCGCCGCCGAATAAATTGTGTAATTTCTGTAAATCGAGCGTTTCATTATGTATATACCTATTGCCCTCGTCCCTGTTATCTTCTCGGTATGTAGGTGCATACAATATGACTTTTTTGTCATCAGGAATACATAGACTTCTTCTTATTCTCTTCGCATCATCTTCGCTGCGATTAACAATCCCATCATTTCTGGGATATCCTTCTTCCAGAATAGTTGGTTTTGAGTCTAAACTTTCAATGTCCCAAGCAGATGACATTACTTTGGTGAAATAAGCAGATGGAGAAAGAAGATAAGTATATCTTCTTACATCGTCTTGTGTGACTTTTTGTCTCGCTTCTACCGACTCTGTAAGCTCGCTGATAATATCGCAGAATAGTTTCTTTAATGGGGTTCCATGCCAGCATTGAATGTATTCTTGACCCTGCTTACGTTGTATAGAGCTCGGAATCCGAGTATTCGCAATCCAGAAACCTGCCTCAGCATAAGTTTTGTAATAATCCTCAGATCCCCATTTTACTATACGAGTTCTTTCGTTATTCTTCAGCTCTATGAAATCGTCCATAACGCCTTCTCTGAATGCCCAGACAAAATTATAGTCCTTATACTCATCATCGTTAAGCATATACTCATAGATTGCCTTAGGGCTGTCTGTATATTTTTTTCCCATAAACGATTCAAAGGCTATCATTTTCTCATCCACAGGAATTTTTCTATACCTTTCATATCTTAATTCCCTTTTTTTTCTTATAAAGGCTGTAAAGATTCTTCCAACTAGTAACCCTTTTTTTTCAGCTTTATAAAAAAATAGCTTAATCCTACGCTTCAAACTCATTTATCTTTCTATCCTTTCTTTTTTTGGGTTCCCAAAACTCTCTACATTCTCAATTTTTTATTATAGCATACTTCAATATCTATGATATAATCCCTTTGTAAATTTGATATGCTCCTTCTTCTTTGTATGAAGAGCATGTTTATTATTTTTGGAAGGAGTTTGCATGAATCCTTTTACTACTATTCCGGCTTTACTCAAAGTATATTTCGAAGCCAAGAAATACAACGCCAATATTCCGACCTTCGATAGGCTTCGC
>JAAYIA010000087.1 GCA_012735145.1 Clostridiales bacterium
TAATACGAGCTGCAGGTGTTTCATTTGGTGCATTGCGATACAGATAAACAATATCTTTATATCGAAGGTCGTTTATTCCTGGATAACGGTTTGTCAAAGAACTACCAGAAATAATATCTTGATACTCATCAATATTTAAATCATATGTTGGTTTATATACTGAATCAGTAATTATATACGTTTCACTTTCAAAGCCTTCTTTAGTGCCGTCAATCTCGGGGACTGAGGAGGCTTTTTCTAATGTTTTAATGAAACCATGATAACAAGTCGAATATGGTTTGCTCATAGAATTTAACTTGATAGAAACTCGCTCAGACAGAAGTAGATAAAGAGTTAGGTATAGTATTTTCTCATGGCTTCTATTAGGTTCTTCAATCTCACTCATGAGAAGAACTGTTGCCTTTATATGATTCACAACTTCAGTCAAAGAATATAGATCGACTTCCTCGTATTCCGTTTTACTAACAGGAAAGAAAAAACCGTTTTCCTCAAAAAAACTTCGTATGCTGTCAACTTCGTTTGGTAAAGAGATTAGTGCACTTAGTAAGTTTTCTTTTCTAACTGATCCCATCGGTGTGGTTCTACAAAGACCGTTTGAACCACTAAAGGCATAATGTAATTCATTTTGCTCATCAGATTGAATTTTCAAAGTGTGTCTCATCTCACCAGGAGAAAGATTAACAACATCAACACCTGTAAAACATCTATAGCCCTTTAGAGAAAAATAATCGTTTCCTAAATTAAAAAAGTTTTCATTTTCTAATGCAATATTTTCGATTTCAGACATAAGAATTTCCTCCTCCTCATACTACAAACACATAAAATTACATCAACAAGTAATCGAATAAATAATTGTTTATTCATTATATCAAGTTTTAGTAATCAATACAATAACCTTTGAAAGCTGATTATTATTAATAGTAATCGATAAATTCAGAAATTTACTTACTATTTGAGACTGATTACAATTATAGATGAGGGGGATCCCTCTTAAAATTTATCAGTCTCAAAGTCCTATTGCGCATACGGACGGCGGGATGCATAAGAGTTCAGAACACAGTGACAAAGACTGTGTTTGGAATGAAGATGCACCCACCGTAATTTCGTGTGCTCTTTTTTTGGACAAGCGAAATTTGTGGTCATCTTATCCGCAGGCTCTTTTGCATTCCGCCACCCATTACCGGGACGGAAAGGAATGCAAAATGAAAATACGAGTTTTATATGAAGATCACATCAAAAACGGTCACAAGAACTACACCACAATTGAAATTCCAGATGGAGATTACAGCGTCATGCTGGATATCGACTATGAGCAACGTCTTGCAGAAGCAAAACCTGAAAAGAAGGAAGAAGTGAAACGCTGTGAGACTCTACAGGAAATGTTCGACCTCATGAACAACAAGGAATACAACCATTGGCGTCGCTACCATAGGCATCTTGGTAATCCCAAGACACCTTATCGAAAAGATGATGAGGTTGAAATAGATGTCATGGATACTTTCGCTGATAACTCTCAGGAGATTGAACGCATCCAAGAAAGTGAACGTGAAGAAGTTTACCAATGGATACGTAAGGCTCTTGGTAAAAAGCAAGATTGGGCAGATATGTTTATCGCGGTTCGTATGGAAGGTATGTCGATTCGAGAATATGCCAGTTCCATCGGTGTAAGTGAAAACAACATTACTCAGAAATTAAAGCGAGCCACAAAGAAATTACAAGAAGAATATGAAAACCGTCAGATTTGACCTTCTCCCAAGGCTACTAGGTAGGAGGTCAAGACCTCCAAAAAAACACAAGGAGGTAATTCGAATGGAATTACAAGTTTACAAAAATGCAGAGTTCGGCTCCGTACGTACTACAACGATTGGCGGTCAACCTTATTTTGTTGGCAAGGATGTAGCAAGCATTCTTGGTTATACAAATACTCGCAAAGCTTTAATTGATCATGTTGATGAAGAGGACAAGGATGACGTAACGATTCGTGACGCCATCGGAAGAAATCAAACGATGATTGCAATCAATGAATCCGGTCTCTATAGCCTCATCCTCTCAAGCAAAATGCCAAATGCTAAAAAGTTTAAGCGCTGGGTCACTAGTGAAGTCCTCCCTGCTATTCGTAAACACGGACTCTATGTTACGGATGATTTAATCGCAAATCCTGACCTTGCCATTGCTGCATTTACTGCACTAAAAGAGGAACGTGAAAAGAACAAGGAATTGATGGCAGCCGTTGCGATTGGTCAGCAGCAGATTGCTGAGATGAAACCCAAGGCTACTTACTATGATGTGGTTCTTAAATGCAGGGA
>JAAYIA010000003.1 GCA_012735145.1 Clostridiales bacterium
AGTCTACGTGTGCGTAGTGTCTGTTTGGTGTTTCATACTCTACGTGAGATGTCGAAATCGTGATTCCTCTTGCCTTTTCTTCCGGTGCCTTATCAATCTGATCAAAGGCTACTCCGCCACCAGTACCGTACTTCTTGTTAAGCACTGTTGTAATTGCTGCTGTAAGAGTTGTCTTACCGTGGTCAACGTGGCCAATTGTTCCGATGTTGATATGTGGCTTAACTCTCTCAAAATGTTGCTTTGCCATGTCTTAGTCCTCCTAATAACGTTATTTCTGGAAAATTAGGGACAAGCGTCCCTGTCCCTATGCGCTTATCGCTGGAGCTGTTGAGCAGACTCGAACTGCCGAACCTCTTCCTTACCAAGGAAGTGCTCTACCTACTGAGCTACAACAGCATATAGCGTGTTAGAGTATATACTACTTTAAAAGTTTTGACAACTCAAAAACATTTCGCGTTTAACCTAAAATAAGATTTTTAATTAAGACAAGAATAGGATTGGTATCGTATATCCACCACGCTATAAAAGAAGATCTCAATCCTTTAATTATTTCAGGTAGTTTGAACGGAGATAAAAGTGTTGTTACGGGAATAATCAAGGCAACAAAGATACTTGCGATAAGCATACCTTTCAGTATTCCCAAAAGCATACCCGCCAAACCATCGAGGCTCCCTATTATTCGGGAATTCTTTCTACTTCGCTTAAAAGCGTTGCGAATTAACATCACTATAATCCAAGTCACAATAAGAATACAAATGAAAGAAAGCATGTTCACAATACTATCAGTATATCCGGAAGCAAGAAGCTCTTTCCCCTTCTGCATCAAATTGCCGGTTCCACCGCCGAGAAAGTTCGAAAAATAATCCGTCGCTTCGTAAGTATACTCATTTATTGCTTCCAACACTCTACCGTACACAAAATCTCTCACTGGTGTTTTTTCCAGCAAGGCTGCTAGGCTCCTTGTAAATGTCACGGCAAGAAACAAGGCTCCTACTAATCCAATCAACCTAAGGGCTGTATCGACTATGCCTTTTCTTCGTCCTGCCAGTGCCGATATTATGATTACCAGTATTATTACTCCATCAAAAATTAGACTGTAATTGTTCATAACGACATTATAACCTATCTATTGCTTTTATAAGTTATTTTTTTGTTTTGATGTTTCTAAAAAAATCATAATTTCCCTGTATTTTCAGGATGTTCAGCATTTGAGTATCGTTGACGGTTCACAACTCCCATGCTAATATTAACTGTACATTTCATTTCTTAGACAGATATTTTTTCTTAGATTTTCTCAGAGACTGATATGTATATTGAATGCTATACTCTATTTTATTTGGAGGTTTTTAAATGGACAAGAAAACGCCCCTATACGATATACACGTGAAATGCGGTGGACACATAGTTCCTTTTGGTGGTTTCCTGCTCCCTGTGCAGTATGATACGGGGATAAAGAAAGAACATCTTGCAGTCAGAAATGAATGTGGAATTTTTGATGTTTCCCATATGGGGGAGATTCTCGTACAAGGAGACAAATCTTGTGAGTTTCTCAATCTGGTTTTGACTAACGACTTTACTGATCTTGTGCCCGGACACGCTAGATATTCACCTATGTGCAATGAAAACGGCGGTACTATTGATGACCTTATCGTATATATGAAGGAAGAGAACGAATATCTTCTCGTTGTAAATGCCTCAAATACAGATAAAGATTTCGAGTGGTTGTGTAATAATAAAATTGACGGAGTATCTATTTCCAACGTGAGCGATGACTATGCGCTAATCGCCCTTCAAGGTCCAAACTCCGAGGATGTTCTCAAAAGCATCTGCGATGATAAATATTTACCTGCCGATTCTTATTCATGTATATTTGATGCAAAGATTAAAGATATCGATGTAATGATCTCTCGCACCGGATATACAGGCGAAGACGGTTTTGAAATATATATGCCCACAGATAAAGCTGTAGATATGTGGACACTGTTGATTGAAGCTGGCAAAGATTTCGGTCTTATCCCCTGCGGTCTCGGTGCAAGAGACACTCTCCGAATGGAAGCCGGTTTACCTCTATACGGACATGAGCTTACAGATGAAATTGGTCCAAGAACAGCGGGGCTTGGCTTTGCCATCAAGTTTGATAAGCCTGATTTCATAGGCAAATCCGCTCTTGAATCCGAAGATAATCTTAAGAATAGAAAGGTTGGTCTCAAAGTTTCCTCTCGCGGCATTCTTAGAGAACATTGCGACATATACAAAGATGGCAATATTATTGGCCACACAACATCGGGAACATTCATGCCTTATCTTGGATATTCCTGCGCCATTGCTATCGTTGAATCCGACGCATTGCCAATTGGCTCTTCATGCGAAGTAGATGTCAGGGGGCGTATGATTGAATGTGAAAGAGTTAAGCTTCCATTCTATAAAAGATAGCTGCCGGATTTCTTGCTCAGTTATAAACTCTTACGAGTTTGCATAAAGCATAAACACCACAGTGATTAAAAAAGGAGATTAAAAAATGAACGATCCAAGAGAACTGATGTACACAAAAGACCATGAATGGATTTACTATGATGGTGAGGATGCCTATGTAGGTATTTCGGATTTCGCTCAACAAGAACTTGGTGATCTGGTTTTTGTAAATCTTCCTGAGGTCGATGATGAAGTTATCGCAGGAGAATCTTTCGGTGACGTTGAATCCGTTAAGGCTGTTTCCGATGTTCTTTCACCTGTAACCGGCATCGTACTGGAAGTGAACGAGGAAATTCTTGAAGATGCCTCTCTTATCAACCAGGATGCTTTTTCTGCATGGTTCATAAAAGTAGGAAACATTACCGAGACGGAAGACCTTCTTACAGCCGAGGAATATGATCGAATAATCGAAGGTTAAATATTATTGCAACTGACCGCTTAATGCGGTCTTTTATAATTATAAAAGGAGGCTGATTTGGGCATTTTCATTCCAAATACCACAGATGAGCAAATTAGAATGCTTAACGATATTGGATATAAAGATTTCGACGATCTCTTCGCTCTTATACCGGACGAAGCAAAATTCAAAGGCAACCTCAATATACCGATGGGGAAATCTGAGATCGAGGTTACTCATACTATTGAATCTATTGCCAATAAGAATACTATCTTTCGCTCAATATTTCGTGGTGCAGGAGCATACAACCACTATGTTCCGTCTGCAGTAAATTCTATTTCTAACAAAGAAGAATTCCTAACGGCATATACTCCCTATCAGGCTGAAATCAGCCAGGGTATTCTGCAATCTATATTTGAATATCAGACTATGATTACCGAGCTTACCGATATGGATATTGCAAACGCTTCCATGTATGATGGTGCATCGGCTGCGGCAGAAGCCTGTGCTATGTGCAAGGATCGTAAACGCAGCACAATATATGTATCCGAGGCTGTTGATAAAAGAATTCTTGAAGTAATAAA
The DNA here is from genome assembly GCA_012735145.1 of Clostridiales bacterium. Classification (GTDB taxonomy): domain Bacteria; phylum Bacillota; class Clostridia; order Peptostreptococcales; family Anaerovoracaceae; genus Crickella. The sequence continues at coordinate 3,454 of JAAYIA010000003.1, forward strand.
AACTTATTCTTTTGGTCGCGACACCACAGTTAAAGTAATTCCCGAAACTAACGGAATTACCGACAAGGACGCGCTTCGTAAAGCTCTTGATGACGACTCTTCTGCTGCTTGTTTCCTTATGCAATATCCTAACTATTATGGTCTTATCGAGGATGCAGATACATTATGCAAAATCACTCATGATGCCGGTGCTCAATTTATAATGAGTGTGCAGCCACTCTCTCTTGGTGTACTTAAGACCCCGGGAGAAATCGGAGCTGACATATGTGTGGGAGAAGGCCAGCCTCTTGGTCTGGGACTGAACTTTGGTGGCCCTTACCTTGGAATTCTCGCTACTACAAATAAAAACCTGCGAAAAATTCCGGGTAGACTGATTGGGGAAACAGTTGACTCAGCAGGTGATAGAGGTTTTGTTCTGACACTGCAAGCAAGAGAACAACATATTCGTCGTGATAAGGCGAGTTCTAACATCTGCTCTAATCAGGCTCTTTGCGCTCTAAAAGCCGGTCTGTATATGGCTACTATAGGTCCCAAGGGACTTGAGCAGGTTTCAACGCTTTGCTCTTCCAAAGCCCACTACATGGCAGAAGAGCTTTCTAAAATTGGAATGCCTCTCGTATATGAAGTTCCATTCTGGAATGAATTCGTTACATCTTGCCCTAATACCGACAAGTTGCTGTCTTCTCTTGAGACAAAAGGCATACTTGGCGGTCTCAAGCTCGAAGATGGTAATATTCTTTGGTGTTGCACAGAACTAAATACCAAGGAAGATATAGACACAGTAATCGCTATCGCAAAGGAGGTGTTCTAATATGAAGCTTATATTTGAAAAGAGCATTCCGGGTAGAGGTCAGGATATTTTCCCTATATGCGATGTTCCTATTTGCTTGCCAAAAGCTCCGCATCGCAATACCAAACCTCGTCTACCTGAAATTTCTGAAAATGAGATGGGCAGACATTACACATCCCTCGCAAAGCGTGCTCACGGAGTCAATGACGGCTTCTACCCTCTCGGTTCATGCACAATGAAACACAATCCGAAGATTAACGAAGCAATGGCAAGTCTTCCCGGGTTTGTTAATATACATCCTCTCCAGCCTCCTCATACTGTTGTCGGTGCTAATGAAATAATCACCGAACTCGAGAATTTCCTTTGTGAAATAACAGGTATGGATGCAATAACCTTCCAGCCCGCTGCCGGTGCTCAAGGAGAATTCACCGGACTTCTTTTAATCAAGGCCTACCTACAAGATAAAGGCGAGTTTGAGAGAAACGAAATTCTTGTACCTGATTCTGCTCATGGAACAAATCCGGCTTCTGCCACGATGGCAGGATTCAAATCGATTACTATTAAATCTGATGCCTTCGGCATGGTTGATCTCGATGACCTCAAATCTCATCTCGGACCAAAAACTGCCGGCTTAATGTTAACCAATCCTAATACTGTCGGATTATTTGATACCCATATCATGGACATTACCAGGCTTGTTCATGAAGCCGGTGGACTATGTTACTATGACGGAGCAAATCTGAATGCTGTTATGGGAATTGTTCGCCCTGCAGATATTGGATTTGATGTTATTCATATGAACCTACACAAAACATTCTCTACTCCACACGGTGGAGGTGGACCGGGAAGTGGTCCATGTGGATGCAAGTCTTTCCTTTCTCCTTATTTGCCGGGTCTTACATGCAAAGATGGCAAGACATACACAAGAGCAGAGAAATCTATTGGCAACCTAACAGGCTTCTATGGTAACTTCCTGGTAAACATCAAAGCGTTTACATACATATTGACTCTTGGATCAAAAGGCGTTCCTTCCGTTGCAAAAAACGCTGTACTTAACGCAAACTATATGCAGGAAAAACTCAAAGATATATACCCTGTGGCCTTTGATACTACATGTATGCATGAATTCGTTATAAGTCTTCAAGCTATTCACAATGAGAAAAATATATCAGCTCTCGACGTTGCAAAAGCTTTGCTCGATCACGGAATGCATCCACCAACAATGTATTTCCCTCTGATTGTTGATGAGGCGTTAATGATAGAGCCGACGGAAACCGAGAGCAGGGAAACCTTAGATGATGCAATTGAGGTTTTTCGCGACATCTACAAGATGATTATCGAGTCCCCTGAGATTGTTGCAGCATCCCCTCAGACTACTCCGGTTCTAAGGCTTGATGAAGTAAAGGCCGCAAGAGAACCTAAACTAAAGTACAATTTTGGAGAATAGCTACTACAGCTTGATATTTTCAAAATAATAGATTAAATATTTAATGAAAAAAATTCCTCTGCATTTGAAGACGCAGAGGGATTTTTTAATCTTTAAACTGCAGTAACTTATCTAATTCTTGCCGCTTCCATTATCGCTTCTGCAAATGATGGGTGCGGATGTATTATGTGTGCAACATCAGCTAGTGTCAGTTCATTCCCTATTATAATGGATAGCTCCCCTATTATGTCAGTTGCTCTCCCACACATAAGATGTGCTCCTATTAAAACATCATCCTCTTTTCTTGCAACAAGCTTTACGAAACCTCTAGACAATCCTTCAATAACGGTTTTGCCATTGGCTGACATTGGATACTTCTTGGTCACAACTTCAATGCCTGCCTCTTTTGCCTCCTCTGCTGTCATCCCGACTACTGCAATTTCGGGATCGGTATATATACAGCTTGGAACTGTCTTCATATTGATTGCAGGCTTATCTCCATTGATTATTGCTACTGCATTTCTACCTTCGGCCGATGCAACATGTGCAAGCTGTATACCCCCTATACAATCTCCAATAGCAAATATAGTAGGGCAAATCGTTGTCAAATTGTCGTCTACTTGAATGAATCCCTTTGCGTCCATCAAGGCTGTATTTTCTTCTATAAAGTCATCACTGAATAAGCCTGCTGTAACAGGCTTTCTGCCAACAGAAAGCAATACTTTATCTGCTATTACTTCTTTGTCTTTTCCTTTCTCAGTAAAGCACACTTTAAGTTTTGAACCGTCTTGAATTATCTCTTTAACAGGCGAGTTTACATAAATTGAAGCACCCTTCTTCTCTAAGGTCATTTTAATGCTTCGGCCAATCTCTTTATCTATAAGAGGTAACAGTCTATCCATTCCCTCTATAACAGTAACCTTATCTTGAAGATCGGCATAAATTGTTGCGAATTCAACTCCAATAACTCCGCCACCGATTATAACCAGGTCAGATATCTTCGCTCCACCCATTTCAAGCATCTCTGTACTGTCAATAACTCCCGGCAAATCTGCACCTCGAATGGGTGGTATAAAAGGCTCCGAGCCTGTTGAAATTATAATATTAGAAGAAGAAAGAACACCTTCGCCTATTCTAACCTCATGACCATTTAGTACTGTAGCGTTGCCTTTCAGAATATCTATTTTTTTCTTATTTAAAAGTCCCGTTATTCCTTCTCTGAGTTTATCTTGGACTTCATCTTTCCTCTTACAGATTCTTTCACGGTCTGCTCTTAATCCTTCAACTTCTATACCAAATTCTGCACCATTTGCTGCTTCTCGATATACATCGGATGAATGCATAAGTGTTTTAGTGGGAATGCACCCTCTATTCAGGCATGTTCCACCAATCAATTCCCTTTCGATAATAGCTACTTTCATACCATATTCTGCCGCATAAAATGCCGCTTCATATCCTCCGGGACCTGCTCCGATAATGATAAGGTCGTACTGAAATTTATTCATATCATTTTCCTTTTTGTATAAGTATTTATATTTTCTATATATTCTAGAAAGATCGCTTTACTCTATAGACGATGCTATTAAGTGTAGAACCTCGTATGAAATAGCCGAAACACTCCCTGATGTCTTGATGTGTCTGATTGTAGCTGCGTCGTACTTGCACCCTGTCAAAAGATCTTCTAATATTGCAAAGGCTTCTGTTTCAAGTGAGTCTGAAAATATTTTGCAACTACTTATATTTTCCCCTTTCATCGCAAGCTGAACCTGAACCTCTCCCCAGTCAAACCTATGGCATATCTCTTTTTCAAAAGGAATTCTTGTTCCAAGACGCCATTCTTCAGATGAATATTTTTCTACTATCTTGCTCGGTGTATCACAAATCTCCATCTCATGAGCCTTTCCACCATATTCTTTCTCAAATGCTCTAATCAAAGCATCTTGCATAGACGAAATCATCTTCTCTCTAGACATATTAGGCAAATATTCCCTCAAATTTACTACCCTGGACTTTACGGATTCTACACCTTTGGATTTTAGTTTTGATTCGGATACCTGTAGGTATTTTGACATGTCTTCAGGCGCAACATCCATCATTATCGTTCCATGATGATAGTTGTATCCTTCCGAGGAATAGTAAGCATGCCCGGAAAACTTTCTGCCTTCTACCGTCAAATCATTTCTACCGTTCAGTTCTGCTTTTATCCCCATCAATCTGCATGCCAGCAAAATAACTTCGATTTGTTTACCAATATCGTAAAAGCCTTCTTTTGCAATGAAAGTGAAATTGAGATTTCCAAGGTCGTGATAAACGGCTCCGCCTCCTGACATTCTCCTTGCAAGGTATACATTGTCAGCCTTCATTCTCTCAACATTGCACTCTCTCCAAGGATTTTGGTTTCTTCCGATTACAACAGTACGGACATTTTGCCACAAGAAAAGAACCACCTCTCCATTCTTTGCATTAAAGGTTAGATTCTCCTCAGCCGCCAAATTATTGTATGGGTTGGTGCTGCCTGATCTTATAACGTTAAGTCTTATTTTCTCTGATGCCATTCTATTCTCCTGCTATGACTCCACACTCCCTTTCCATAATCTTCGCAAATGAAAGGATGCAATCATAAAGTATACCTGTACAGAACGTCTTGCGCTCCGGGTCATCGAATTCGTAGTTATGAATCAGTTCAGGACATATAGCTGTCTTATATTTCTTAAATATGTCCTCATTCAGTTCCCTGGTTAGATCTAAACATTTCTGAAATGAAGGGTCTCCTTTGACGGTTCTGCCAAACACCTTACCTAGTGCCATTGTTGCTCCGGCTACCCCACCGCAAACATTTCCTCCATCTCCAAAGCCATAAGGAAATCCTGTAGACAGGGCTATACCTTCTTCTCCAATACCAAGTTCGTAGTGCCTATCCAATACATCGATTACCGACTCAGAACACATAAAACCTGTTGTGAAGTTTTCTTGTACGTCCTTAAGCATTGCTTTGATACTTACTTCTTTAACCATTTATATACCTTCTTTCCTAATCCATAATGTATATATATTCTATCCGAAAAGGTCTTAGAAAAAAAGTGTTTGAAAGATTATTAGCTATCTATTTGCAGAAATAAAATAGCCCGGAAATTCCGGGCTATAATTTTTAATTACTCTGATTTCAGATAAGTTCTACTTTCATAAACTTCTTTTTCCCTTTTTGTAAAATCAAGATACCTTTTTCAAAATTATCTTCTGTAACATGGTAATTTCTGTCTTTGATTTGTTCTCCGTTTATCCTGGCCCCGCCTGACTGTATGGATCTGAATGCCTCTGAAGTTGACGGCTCGAGCCCTACTTCCTTCATCAAGGATGCAAGGCCCATTCCCTCTCCGGCAAATAAAGCCTTCTCCATACTGAATGAAGGCATATGATCGGATATTCCTTCCCCTGCAAATACCTCTCGGCTTGCTTCCATAGCTTTGAGAGCTTTTTCTTCACCATGAACGAATTTGGTAATCTCAAATGCCAGGATTTCTTTTGCCTTATTAATCTCGGCCCCTTCCAATGCCGAAAGTCTGTTAACCTCTTCCATAGGAAGGAAAGTCAACATTCTGAGACAAGTGTTCACATCAGCATCCTCTACATTTCTCCAGTATTGGAAGAAATCGAAAACGGAAATTCTGTCTTCGTCGAGCCAAAGTGCTCCACCCATAGTTTTGCCCATCTTCTCTCCATCTGACTTGACCAAAAGGCTTGTTGTCAGGCCGAAGACTTCGATGCCTGCAAGTTTACGTGACATATCCACACCTGCAATTATATTTGACCACTGGTCATTTCCACCCATCTGCATTTTAAGGCCAATATCTCTTGCCATTACATAGAAATCATATCCCTGCATAAGCATATAGTTAAATTCGAAGAAAGAAAGTCCTCCTTCTTCCATTCTTTTCTTAAAGCACTCCGATCTCAACATCTCTTTGACATTAAACTTCGATCCGACTTCGCGGACAAATTCTACATAGTTGAGAGGCCTAAGCCATGATGCGTTATTAGTAGATATGCATTTCCCCGGCTCAGGTTCTTTATTCTCTTTTCCCGGTACATAAACACCATTATTTCCTTCATACTTCCATTCATCATCGAAAGGAAGGAATCTGTCAAACAGCTTCTTAAATGCTTCACCGTTCCTATCTATTTCGTCTGTGCCCATGACCTTTCTCATGTCACATCTACCGGAAGGATCCCCAACCATACAAGTTCCGCCCCCTATAAGAGCTACAGGAGTATGTCCGAATTTAAGCATATAAAGAAATAGGATTACTTGAATTAAATGTCCTACATGTAGGCAGTCTGCTGTCGGGTCAAAGCCTATATAAAATTTTATCTTCTCATTACCAAGCAATTCTCTTACTGCTTCCGGATCTGTGCATTGTTCGATAAAGCCTCTTTCGGTGAGTACATCGAACACATTATCGTGTTTGCTGATATTATCAGGAATTGGATTTGTGAACATCAATCTCTCCTCCTCTATTGTAATTATTTTCTTAATATTGATTGTTCTTTTTATGTTTCTTGTTTATTACTTTGTGCCGAAAAGTCTGTCACCCGCATCGCCAAGCCCCGGTAGAATGTATGCGTTCTCATCAAGCTTTTCGTCTTTGGCAGCAATATAGATATGAACATCAGGATGCGCTTCTGTCAAAGCATCTATTCCTTCTGGTGCCGCGATCAAGCACATGAAGTTTATATCCTTGCCCCCCCTTTGCTTAATAAAATCTATGGCTGCAACTGCACTGCCTCCTGTAGCAAGCATAGGATCAACTACTATAATCCTTCTCTTATCAATATCCTCAGGAAGCTTACAATAATACTCAACCGGCTCATGTGTGTCAGGGTCTCTGTAAAGACCAACATGTCCTACTTTGGCATTCGGTACGAGTTCGAGCATTCCTTCGACGAACCCAAGCCCTGCTCTCAGAATCGGTACGATGGCAATATCTTCACCGGTAAGCTGTTTGACTTTAGTTTTGCACATTGGTGTTTCGATCTCGACTTCCTCTGTTGGCAAGTCTCTGGTAACCTCAAAGGCCATCAGGAGAGCAACTTCTTTCGCAAGAACTCTAAAGTCCTTGCTGGTTGTTTCTTTGTCTCTCATCATTGCTACCTTGTGCTGAATCAGTGGGTGATCAAAAACCATTACCTTTCCCATCTTCTAAATACCTCCGTTTCGTATTATTGTTCATAGGATTATTTATATCAATGCTTAGATTTACTTCTTCTAATACTTTGATATGATCTGGTGTAGTTACTCTTTATTCGGTCAAAATTTTATAGAGAAATACATTCCAGCTCATTGATTCTTCTTTCGTGTTTGCCCCCCTCGAATTCTGTTGACAGCCATTTATCGACCATCTCGAATGCAAGGTCTTGGCCTACCATCCTTCCTCCCATGCATATAACGTTGGCATTATTATGCCTTCTGCTCATTTCGGCCATCTCCACCGAAGTGCAAAGTGCCGCTCTAATTCCCGGGACTTTGTTACAAGCAATGCTGATACCTATTCCGGAACCACAAATTGCAATTCCTCGATCTGCTCTGCCTTCGGTGACAGCTCTGCCTACTGCATGTCCATAGATGGGATAGTCAACGGATTCAGATGAATATGTTCCTACATCTATCATCTGATATCCTGCCACCTCCAGCTGTGCTTTAACAGCTTCTTTCAATTCAAATCCTGCGTGATCACATCCGATTGCGATAATCATATAGATTTCTCTTTCTTGTTTTCTATTTGATAACGTCGTATCCTGCGCTCTTCAGCATGCGGTTCATAACGCTGAAGCCAAGACCCGTCTCTTCTAATGTCTTAATAAAAATGATATCATATTCTTGTCGGTCAAGCTCCCTTAAATCTGCAAAAAACTTTTTTGCCGCTCGCCTAACATCGTCTTCGTAGTTTAGTACCGCAGATGAGTATCCTTGCTTTTTCGCCTTTATACCCAGCTCAACAACCTTTCGTTTGAATTCGATGTCACTTCCCTCTATAAGTCTTACCTTTGCTTTAGGTGAATAATGTGTATATTTCATCCCCGGTGACTTTGGCTTAAACGATGTTTCTGTCACGCCCTCTCTTGGATTAGCTACCATTTCATTGTTTGCAAGCAGCATTTTATCATAGGCTACTTCCTGATCCAGAACACCGGATATCCATTCCGAAGTTATTAGTCCCGGTCTAAGTATGATTGGTTTATCACCCGTCAAATCCAGCACGGTCGATTCTATGCCAACATCACAGCAGCCACCCATTATGACGGCTTCTATCCTTCCATTCATATCTTCCAAAACATCTTCCGCTGTAGTGGGACTTGGCTTGCCCGAAAGGTTTGCACTTGGTGCCGCTATTGGAACTCCTGCCTCTACAATCAGTCTGTATGCTATGTCGTTGGACGGCATCCTGATGGCGACGGTGTCCAGTCCTCCTGTAGTCACATCAGGCACCGCTGACGACTTCGGAAATATTATTGTCAGTGGTCCCGGCCAAAATGCTTCCATCACCTTTATAGCATTCTTGCCGATGCCGTCCCTGCCGCCTTTAACCAATTGTTTAAGTTCAGCAGAGTCTGCAATATGAACAATCATCGGATTATCTGACGGTCTTCCTTTTGCCTCATATATAGAGGCTACCGCCTTTGAGTCGAGAGCATTTGCTCCAAGCCCGTACACCGTTTCCGTCGGAAACGCCACCAAGCCACCTTCTCTCAAAATTTTACCGGCAACCTCAATATCCTCTTCGCTTGTACTCAATCTCTTTGTCAACATATTTGCTTACCTAAGGCTACTGCAATTATACAAGTCAACCTATCCAAATTCTCTCATTTTAGCTGCTTGATCTGCAGTTATCAAAGCATCGACGACATCGTCAATTTCTCCGTCTAAAAAATGTTCTAGTTTATATACTGTAAGGTTAATTCTATGATCAGTTATTCTTCCTTGAGGGAAGTTATATGTTCTTATTCTCTCCGAACGGTCTCCTGTACCAACCTGACTACGCCTATCGGCAGATATTTTATCATTTTGCTCTTGAACTTTTTGATCATACAGACGCGCCTTTAGAACCCTAAATGCCTTTTCTCTGTTCTGTATCTGTGACTTCTCATCTTGACACGTAACAACAATTCCCGTCGGAAGATGTGTCATCCTTACGGCTGAGTCTGTAGTATTAACACACTGACCTCCGTTGCCTGAGGCTCTATACACATCTATCTTAACATCATTAGGGTTAATCTCAATCTCAACATCATCAACTTCCGGTAGTACAGCAACAGTCGCTGCCGATGTGTGAATTCTTCCTGAAGATTCAGTTTCTGGGACTCTCTGTACTCTATGAACGCCCGATTCAAACTTCAGTCTTGAGTAAGCTCCTTTGCCCTTAATAATAACAACGGCTTCCTTAATTCCACCTATACCCGTATCATTGATTTCGATAATCTCTGATTTCCAGCGATGGCGTTCAGCATATCTAAGATACAA